>JALNZK010000028.1 GCA_023229365.1 Pseudomonadota bacterium
CTCTTCCGATCTGCGTGCACCAGCTTCGACGTGAACCCCATCTTCTCGTGTTTCATGTGATTGTCCTCTTTCTGCAGCACTTCAGTTGTCGCGGCCGAATCCGCCGCGGCGCCGCCTGCCGCCCTCGCCTCTTCCGCGGGCGCGGCTCCGCCGCCCGCAACAGGTCCCGGGCATCGATAACGCAGAATTCGGCAGGGAGCCAGAGAGGAACGCGCAAACGACCTCCTCGACGTCGCCCGCGACGAAACCGATGACCTCGATGCCCCGCGAGCACAACTCGCGGCGCAGCGGCTCCGAGATCGCGCCGCAGATCAGCGTGCGGACGCCGAGCGTCTCGAGGCGACGGATCCTGGCGGCGGCGTCGAGCGCGTCGACGTCCTCGCAAGACCGCGCGGCGACAGCGCCGCGCTCGACGGTGAGGACGAGAGCCTCCCGGCACACGTCGAACACCGGCGAGATCCGCCCCTCCCAGATCGTCAGCGCGATCCTCACTTTCTTCCTTTCTCTTCGATTCTTTTCGTCTCGGCTTGCGCTCCCCAACCTCCGCGACAGCGACGACGTCGTCCGCAGCCGCCACCCCCTTCACCCGACGCGCTCGTTTGCGCTCTGCCGCCCTGCGTGTCCGCTCCCCCGCACCTTCCTCTGCGCCCCCCCGTCATCGGTCCCTGGCCCAAAGGGCCCGTCCCGTCTCTTCCTGGCATTTCGTGCCTCCTTCGAGAGCGCCTTCGCGTTCTCGCAAGGACATGTGAGCAGGAATCGAGCCAACGCGCGGCGGCCTCCTCCCGAGCACGGATTGTCGCAGCAGTTCCGCTGGTTGCCCCCATCACGAGCGCGAGCGGTCGGCTGTCCTCGGTAGTCTATCGGCGACTCAGTCGGCAGACACAGTCGCATCCTCGCGACCGCCTGCGATCTCCACCATGCCTCCCGCGAGGTAGCGCGCGGCGAAGGCCGGCGCCGTGCGCTCTGGTTGAGAAACGCTGAGTTCCCTTGCCCGCCAAGACGTGGTATTTTGTCGCGTTCGTTCGACCTCGACTCGGGCAGCTCCGGGCGAGCAAGAGGAAGAGATGTCGGAGCTCTTGAAGAGATACAACTGAGGCGCTTTCCCGGGGGCAGGTCTGCCCCCGCAGAAGGCGCACCACAACCCGGATCTGCCGCCCGTCTGAGCGCACAACCTGGGCCGCGGGCGGAATCGATCCGCTCGCAGCCAAGGGAGGTGCGCGATGTCTACTGATTACCGTCCGATGTGGAAAGACCTGGGCCTCGACCTCGAGGCTCACGATGCCCTGCTCGGCGTCCTGGGACCGCTCTACGAGCAGACCTTCACGAAGCAGCCCCACCGCCCCGACGGCATGAAGTACTTCGACTTCGTGATGAGCGAGGTGCACGGCCTGCGGATCCAGGAGCTGATCGACGCCAAGAAGGCCGGCCGCAAGGTGGTCGGCTCCTTCTGCACGTTTGTCCCCGAGGAGATCGTGCTCGCGCTCGACGGAGTGATGGTCGGGCTGTGCGCCGGCGCCGAGTTCGCCACCGCCGAGGCCGAGAAGTACCTGCCCCGGAACACCTGCGCCCTCATCAAGGGGGCCTTTGGCTTCGCGCTCGCCCGCGTCTGCCCCTACCTCGCGGCTAGCGACGTCGTCGTCGGGGAGAACACCTGCGACGGCAAGAAGAAGGGCTACGAGATCTTCAAGGACCTCGTTCCCCAACTCCACGTCATGGATCTCCCGCAGACCAAGAGCGCCGAGGGCCGGGCGTTGATGAGAGCCGAGTTCAAGAAGTTCGGGACCTACCTCGAGGGCCTCACCGGGAAGAAGCTCACCGCGGAGGCTCTCCAGAAGGGGATCGCGAAGGTCAACGCCAAGCGCGCGGCCATGCACCGGTTGGCCAAGCTGCGCGCCGCGGACCCGGCGCCGATCTCCGGCCTCGACGGGCTGCTCATGAACCAGGTCTACTTCTACGACGACCCGGACCGGTTCACGAGCTCGGTGAACGCAATCTGCGACGAGCTCGAACAGCGCGTCAAGAAGCACGAGGGCGTGGCGCCCAAGGGAACGCCTCGGATCCTCGTCTCCGGCTGCCCGATGGCGGTGCCGAACTGGAAGCTGCCCACCATCATCGAGAAGACGGGAGCGGTCATCGTCGGCGAGGAGTCGTGCGTGGGCGAGCGCGGCACGCAGGCGCTCACCGCGGACACCGGGCGAACGGCAAACGAGCTGTTGGACGCCGTCGTCGACCGCTACCTGAAGATCGACTGCGCGATCTTCACGCCCAACGAGTCGCGCGTAAATCACGTCCTGTCGATGGCCAAGGAGCTGGGCGCCCAGGGCGTGATCCACTACGGGCTGCAGTTCTGCTCGCCCTACCAGATCGAGGCGGGACCCGTTGAGAAGAGGCTGGAGCAGGAGGGCGTGCCGACCCTGCGCATCGACACCGACTACGGCCAGGAGGACGTTGGGCAGATCCGGACGCGCGTGGAGGCGTTCGTCGAGCGGCTGCGCGGGTAGCCCATGCGCAGTGCGGGGATCGACATCGGCTCGCGGGCGGTGAAGCTCGTCCTGGCAGAGGACGGCCACGTGGTGCACCGGGCGGTCGAGGACACCGGCTCCGACCCGCTCGCGGTCTGTCGCCGGCTCCTCGACGGGCTCGCCTACGACGCCATCACGGGCACGGGTTACGGCCGGCACCTCTTCAAGGAGCACTGGCCGTCCGCCGAGGTCATCTCCGAGATCAAGGCGGTCGCCGTCGGCGCGACCGTCTTGATCCCGGGCTGCCGGACCATCATCGACATCGGCGGCCAGGACTCGAAGGCGATCGCTCTCGACGCGGCCGGCAAGGTGCGGAAGTTCGCGATGAACGATCGCTGCGCGGCCGGCACCGGCCAGTTCCTGGAGATGATGGCCACGGCGCTCGCGTACACGCGCGAGGAGTTCGTGATCGCGGCCGGCCGGGCCGAGCGGCCGCAGAAGCTCTCCAGCCTCTGCTCCGTCTTCGCCCAGTCCGAGGTCGTGTCGCTCATCGCCCGAGGTGCCTCCAAGGAGGAGATGGCCCTGGGGGTTCACCAGTCGATCGCCAGCCGCACCGCCGCGCTCGCGGGCGGGGTACAGGTCGAGGGGCCGGTGGTCTTCACCGGCGGCTGCGCCCACAACTCGTGCCTCGTGTCGCTGATCTCCGCGGCGGTCAAGCACCCCATGCGGGTGCCCGAGTCGCCGCAGACCGTGGCCGCGCTGGGATGCGCCCTCCACGGAGCGGCGGAGGGGAGGTAGTCGGGTGATGATCTACTTCGACAACGCCGCGACCTCGTGGCCCAAGCCGGACACCGTGCCGGCCGCGATGGAGCGGTTCCTGCGCGAGCACGGAGCGAACCCGGGCCGCTCCGGGCATGCGCTGTCGATCGAGGCAGGGCGCGTCGTCTTCGATGCGAGGGATCGTGTGTCGCGCCTGTTCGGCCTCGGCGACCCCCTGTCGGTGGTGTTCACCAAGAACGCCACCGAGGCGCTCAACCTCGCGCTCCAGGGGCTCCTCCAGCCGGGCGATCACGTGATCACCAGCACCATGGAGCACAACTCCGTGCTGCGCCCGCTGCGGTTCCTCGAGGGACGCGGCGTCGCGGTGTCGCGCGTTCCCTGCACCGCCGACGGGACGCTCGACCCCGCGGAGGTGGAGAGGTCGATCTCGGCGAAGACGAGGCTCATCGTCCTGAGCCACGCCTCGAACGTCGTCGGCACCCTGTGCCCAATTGCGGAGATCGGCCGACTGACCGCGGACCGCGAGATCCTCTTCTGCGTGGACGCGGCGCAGACGGCGGGCGCCGTCCCGATCGACATGGCCGCGATGTGCATCGACCTGCTAGCCTTCACCGGCCACAAGTCGCTGTACGGGCCGCAAGGAACCGGCGGGCTGTGCATCGGCGAGCGGGCGAAGGGTCGGCTGCGCCCGCTCATGTTCGGCGGCACCGGCAGCGCCTCGGACTCGGACGTTCATCCCGACTTCCTGCCCGACTGCTTCGAGGCGGGCACGCTGAACGCGGTCGGGCTGGCCGGGCTTGCAGCGGGGCTCGAATTCGTCGAGGGGCGCGGCCTGGCGGCCATCCGAGAGCACGAGACCGCGCTCATCGCCCGCCTCATCGACGGGCTGCGGGGGATCCCGCGCGTCCGAGTCCTCGGAACCGGCGATGCGAAGCGGCAGACCGCAGTCGTTTCGTTCAACCTCGACGGGTGGAGCTGCTCCGAGGTCGCCACCGCGCTCGAGGAGCGCGCCGGGATCTGCTGCCGCGCCGGGCTCCACTGCGCCCCGCTGGCGCACCGGCAGCTCGGGACCTTCCCCGAGGGAGCGGTGCGTCTCAGCCTTGGGATCTTCAACACCGAAACGGAAATCGCCGCCGCGCTCGAGGCTCTGCGTGAGCTGGCCGAGGACTCGAGCGGGACGATGCGAGTTGAACCCGCGAATCACGAGGGTTCGTGATTCGCCATAACCATGACCACAGGAGGAACAAATGGAAGCGAGCAAGGAAATGCAGAACGCGGTTGAAGCCCTGTCCAAGCTGCAAGGCTACATCTGCCACGGCCTGGTGAACTACAACAAGGGCGTATCGGCGCTGAAGGAGAACTCGGATCCCAACGATCAGGCCAACTTCTTTCCCCAGCAATGCACGGCGATCATTCAGACGCTGAAGAAGTCTCTGGAGAACCTGAAGGGAGGGACTCCGAACAAGCTGCTGGTCGAGTCGTCGCAGATGACCATGATGATCTACCCGGTGGACGACACCTACTTCTGCGGGGTGGGGTTGATGCCCGGCACGCCGACCGACAAGGCCAGCGTGCTGCTCGAGAACCTCAGACAGGCCTTCCGCAACAAGCTGGGCAAATAGGCGAAAGGGAGGCACATCATGTCACAGACCATTGACGCCCGAGGGCTCTCCTGCCCGCAGCCGGTCGTGCTGACCAGCAAGGCCATCGCCGCCGCCGATCTGGTGACGGTCATCGTCGACAACGCCGTCGCCGTGGAGAACGTCACACGGCTCGCGCGGTCCAAGGGCTTCGCCGTCGAGAAGTCCGAGAAGCCGGACGGCATCTACCTCGCCCTCCACAGGGAGGGACAACCCGTCGTGTCGGCCGAGGAGCCCTTGATCTCGTGCACGCCCTCGCAAGGAACGGCCAGCCCCATCGTGGTCTTCGTCCCGGCGGACTGCCTCGGGCGGGGGCCCGCCGAGCTGGGCGAGCGGCTGATGGGCGCGTTCTTCCACACGCTCCTCGAGGTCGGGCCCAAGCCGAAGACGATCATCTTCATGAACACCGGCGTGAAGGTCGCGGTGGAGGGCTCCCGCGCGTTGGACGATCTGCGCGCCCTCGCGGCGCAGGGCATCGACATCTTGGCGTGCGGCACGTGCCTGAGCTTCTTCGAGCTCACGGACAAGCTGGCGGTGGGGCGCGTGTCGAACATGTACGACATCGCCACGGCGCTTCTGGAGGCGGGCAAGGTTGTCGAGCTCTGAGCCAGAGGCGTCGTGTTACGGCGTGGTGCTGTTCCGCTCGGTCCAGGGTGCGCTCGGCGCGGAGCGGCTTCTCCTCGCCGCGGGCGTGGCGCACAAGCTGATCTCGGTGCCGCGCCATATCAGCTCGAACTGCGGCTTCTGCGTGAGGTTCGAGTGGGCGAGCAGAGAGGCGGTCGAACACCTACTGTCCGGGACTGGCCTCGGCGTCGATGGTATCGTGGCTTTGTAGAAACCGCCGCGCCATCCGGCCGGCAAGGAGGTCAACATGAAGTACGGAGCGCGCAACGCGATCACTGCCAAGGTCAAGTCGGTCAAGAAGGGGGACATCATGTCGCTCGTGAAGTTCGAGGTCACCGCGCCGGCGGCGATGGCCTCTGTGCTGACCACGGAGTCGCTGGAGGAGCTGGACCTGAAGCCCGGCGAGGAGGTTCGCCTGATCGTGAAGGCGATCCACGTCCTTCCGGTGAAGGAGTAGGGACGAGAAGGCCGAGGTCGAAGGGCTCCTGTCGGCGCAGGAGCTGGGTGTGGAGGGGATGGAGCAAGCGTGGTCACTTCGGGGAACAAAGGAGAGGGGCGCAGGATCTTCATCCTCGACTACGGGTGAATGCGCGGAGCGAAGACCCGGGCCGGTTTTCGTGATCGCGTTCGCCTCCTTCCGCAGGGTTGCCGAGGCAAGTGCTCGCGGGCTCCGGTTCGGGTTCGAGGTTTTTCGGAGGAAAACCCAGACGCCCGGAAAGGAGCTGCCAATGAGCACGGAAAGGTCGGATCGCCCCAACCCGCTCGAGGGCGCGATCGTTCACGTTCTGCGGAAATCGCGGAGACATCCCGTCCCGTTCAAGAAGCTGTATGTCGAGGTCGCGCGGGAGATCGACTCCCAGAAGACCGCGACGATCGGTGCGGCCCTGGAAGCGCTCGCGAAGACCGGGGTGGTGCTCGTCTTCGACGACGTCCGCGAACCCGAGTACTTCCTGGTGGAGAACCTCGACACCTTGAAGACGAGGCTGTGCACGGTCGTGCGCGCCTACCATGTGAAGTACCCGTATGAAGCGGGGATGAAGGTCAGCGAGATCAAGAAGGGCTTCTCGGAGACCCAGACCATGAGCGCCAAGCGGAACGTCGACGCGCGGGTATTCGATCTCGTGTTTTCGGCGTGCGCGCGAGAGGGGCTCGTGGTCTCCGGGGAGGCCGGGGTCCGGATGCCCGACTTCAAGCCCCAGTCTCGCGACGACGAGGAGATCATGAAGCTGGAGGCCGCAGTCGCCACCTGCGTTGCGGAGCGACCTTTCCAGAAGGTCAGTGTCGAGCACCTGTCCCGATTTTTAGGGGTCGAGATGAGGAAGACGAAGGCCGTCATCACCGGGATGCTCAGGGCGCGGAGGCTGATCGAGGTCGAGGACGGCCGTTTCGTCGAGCCGCAGGAGCTCGAGCGGGTGCAGCGGGCGGTGCAGAACATGCTCCGCGGCGGCGCGAGGTTGCGCCTGACCGAGATCGCGGAGCGGTTGGGGCAGTCGAGGACCTCGATCCGGCCGGTGCTGGACTACCTGGACCGGATCGGATTCACGCGGCGGGACGGCGACCTCCGCGGGCTTGTTTCCGCCGGTGTCGACCACCAGGGCCACGGCGAATTGATGAGAACGCTGTGAAACAAACCGACAACGTTCAAAAGGGAGGCAGAAGATGATGAAGGAACTCTTGGTTTTCGGCGTGTCGCTGTCCATCGGCGCTCTCGGTGTCGTCTCCTGCGGGGACGACGACGATCGCGGCGGGAGCGCGGACGGCGATGCCGACAGCGATTCGGACACCGACTCCGACACGGACGCCGACACGGACTCGGATTCGGACTCGGACGAGTGCGTACCGACCGCCGAATGGGGCTCCGGCTTCAACGTCGGGTCGGCCGTGGCCAACTGGTCGCTGAACGGCATGTTCGACGGCGATCTCGACGGGGTCGTCGACGAGACGACGGCAGACTTCACGCTCGAGGACGTCTACTGTCACGGCAAGAAATCGATCGTGATCGCGGTGAGCGATCAGGACTGCGGCCCCTGCGGCGACTGGTACGGCCAGATCGGCGCGACGTCCTTCTATGAGGATATGCTCGCCGCGAACGGCACGATGCTGATGTTCTACAGCAGCGGTCTCGGCGCCACGGCCAAGACCGCCGAGCAGTGCTACGAGTACTTCTCGGCCGACTACGGCTTCGAGCCGGGCTACTACGTGAACGGCCCGCCGACCCAGTTCACCTTCCCGTACTTCCCGTTCATGGCCGTGATCGACCTGAACACCGGCGAGCTCATGGGCAAGGACATCTCGGACACCGACTACCTCATGCCCGAAGAGATCCTCGCGTTCGTCGAGGCCGCCAACGAGGAGTGACGGCGTCGGTTCGTACAACCCGGGCGAAAAGCCGGTCTCAATCTCCGGCTTGCCACCCGGTTCTCAGAAGAGGAGGAAGTACCGCGGCACGCGCGCCATGTAGTCGAGATAGGCCGCGCCGTACCGCTCCTTGCAATAGCGCTCCTCTCCCAGGATCAGGAGGTGCGTGCACCCCGCCATGAACGCCCAGGCCGCGCCCAGGACGAGCGACCAGGAGGCGTACATGGGGTTGCGCGAGAGCCGGTAGACGCCCCGCGTGGCCGGACGATCGGGATCCGTCCGTATGTAGGTGAGCCGCGCCGCGAGGTGCGCGCCGGCGCCGGCGGCGACCAAGGGCAGCCCGGCGAAGAACCAGACCGATCCCGGCTCCATCGGCACGAAGACCGAGAGCGCCATCGCCGAGATCAGGAACCCGAGGATCCAAATCGGGAGGACGAGGATCCAAGCGTTCGCGAGCCCAGGTCGGACCAGCAGTTCCATTCCGCCTCAACGCCGTGCGGGCTCGTCCAGCACGTTTCTACTCGTCGCTCGGCTTCCAGACCTTCCAGACGTTGCCCGCGAGATCCGGGCCGACCTTGAGCGTCTTCTTGCCCGGCTCCCACCCGGCGGGGCAGACCTCGGCGCCCTTGGTCTCGCGCACGTGCTGGAACGCCTGCAGCTGGCGGATCGACTCGGCGACCTTGCGGCCGACCGGCGGCGTCAGCACCTCCATCGCCTGGATCACGCCGTCCGGATCGATGATGAACCGGCCGCGCACGTCGACGCCCGCGGCCTCGTCGTACACGCCGTACACGGAGCCGATCCGCCCGCCCCCGTCCGACAGCATCGGGAACGGGAAGCCGCCGTCGACCATCTTCGTGAGCTCCTGCTCCTGCCAGATCTTGTGCACGAACCGGCTGTCCGTGCTGCACGACAGCACCTGCACGCCCAGCTTCTTGAACTGCTCGGCCTTGTCAGCGACCGCCGAAAGCTCGGTCGGTCAGACGAAGGTGAAGTCGCCCGGGTAGAAGCAGATGAACACCCACTTGCCCTTGAAGTCCGACAGCTTGACGTTCTTGAACCCGCCCTCGTGGAACGCGCCCGCCTCCAAGTCCGGCGCCGGCTTGCCGACCATCACCTGCATCTTCGCCTCCCCGGCGCTCGCCGCGCTCTGTTGCTGTGGTCTCGCGTCATCCGCCCGCCGCAAGGGCGAGCGCATCAGCTGCCGCTTCGCTGTGACCGGCCGTCGCCCCCGGGCAACGCGACCCCCAGCTTCTTCACCTTGCGGAACAACGTGCTCTTGTGCATCCCGAGCGCCCGCGCCGCCGCGAGCCTGTTGCCCCCGTGGCGCTCGAGCGCCTCGACGATCGCCTGCGCCTCGGCGGTCCGCACCGCGTCGTGCATCTTCGAGCCGCGCGCGGCCACACGGGAGACCGGCACGAGATCGGCGGGCAGGTGCTCGAGCTCGATCCGGCCCTCCCGGCACAGGACGAACGCGTGCTCGATGACGTTCTGGAGCTCCCGGACGTTGCCCGGAAAGTCGTGCGCCATGAGCACCGCCATCACGTCCGGGGTCACGCCCTCCACCCGCTTGCCCTGCGTCGCGTCGAACACCCGCACGAAGTGCTCGACGAGGAGCGGTATGTCCTCGCGCCTTTCCCGGAGCGGGGGCAGGTCGATCCCGACGATCTTGATGCGGTAGTAGAGGTCCCGCCGGAACGCCCCGCTCTCCACGAGCGCCGCGAGGTCGCGGTTCGTGGCGGCGACGACCCGCGCGTCCGTCTCCTCGAAGCGCGTCGCGCCGAGGGGATCGTACTTCTTCTCCTGCAGCACCCGGAGGAGCCGCACCTGCATGGCGGGGCTCACCTCCCCGATCTCGTCGAGGAAGAGGGTCCCGCCGTTCGCGAGCGCGAACCGCCCCGGCTTGTCCTTGGTCGCACCGGTGAAGGCGCCCGCCTTGTAGCCGAACAGCTCGGACTCGAGCAGCGTGTCCGGGAGCGCCCCGCAGTTGACCGCGACGAACGGCCCGTCCCGCCGCTGGGAGAGGCCGTGGATGGCGCGCGCCACGAGCTCCTTGCCGGTGCCGGTCTCTCCCTGGAGCAGGATCGCGCTGTCGCTCTCCGCGACCCTGGGTATCATCTCGAGCACGCGCCGCATGGCCGGGCTGCGGCTGAAGATCTCCCCCACCTGGTAACGCCCTCGGATCTCCTTGCGCAGCTCCTCGATGAGGCTCAGATCGCGGAACGTCTCCGCGCCGCCCGCGATCGCTCCACGCTCGTCGTGAAGGATCGCCGTGGAAACGCTGATCGGGACGCGCTTCCCGCCCGCGTCGACGATGAACGCCGTCCTGTTCACGACCGGCTCGCCGGTCTCCATCGTACGGCGCAGGGCGCACTCGCTCTCGCACATGCTCGCCCGGAAGACGTCCGCGCAACGGCGGCCGATGGCGTCCGCTCGCGGGACGCTGGTGATCTCTTCGGCTGCCCGGTTGAAGGACGTGATCCGCCACTCGGCGTCGACCGTGAACACGCCGTCCGAGATGCTCTCCAGGATCGCCTCGGTGGAGATCCCGTGGAGCTGCGAAGCCGGCGGCGGCGTGCCTTTGCGCGTCTTCATGGCGACCGCTCCACCTCCCAGCGCACGGCGCCCCCCCGATCCCGCCAGAGCCTGACCCGACCCGGGGTCCCGCCCGCGAGCTCGGCGTGCTCCGCGCGCAGCGAAGCGAAGTCGGTCGTCGAGAGGAAACGCGCCAGAGTCTCGAGGGCGGCCCCCACCGGCTCGCCCCCGGCCCGGTCCTCGAGCAGCGCGGCCGAGAGCCTTCGGTGGGCGCGCTTCGCGGCGGTCTGGATGCACGCGTCGCCGAGCGTCAGCACCGGGCTGCCGTCAGAGAGGATCTCGAAGGAGCGGTCGAACGCCATGCGATCCAGACGGCTCGCGCGCTACGGGTGCTCGTGCCCGTGGCCCGCGCACGCCTGGCCCGGCTGCACCGGCTTGAGCGTACCCGTCTTGAATGCCGTGATCGTCTCGCCGACCGTCTCGTGCTCGGCCATGTACACCTGCATGCCCGCTATCAGGAGCTTGTTGAGCGCGCCCATGCCGATCCCGCCGACGACGATGGCGTCGATCTTTTCCCCCTCGATCGAGGCGATCGGCGCGCACATGCCGTGGCTGTGGTGCTGGTTCTTGTTCACGATCGAGCGGCAGCTCGAAGTGTCCGTGTCGACGATCAGGAACTCCGGCGTCGCACCGAAGTGTGCGCAGACGCGGCTTTGAAGGCCCTGGTTCTCTTCGATCGGGATGCAAACGAACATGATTCACTCTCCTTTGTTGGACGAATCGTCCTCGTCGTGGAAGCGGCAGCAGCGCGGCCTGTCGCTCTCGGTCACCGAGCCGCCCTCGATGCGCAGCGCCTTGCCGTGCACGAGCGCGTCCGCCACCTTCCGGTGCGCGGATTCGATGATCCGGCTGAAGGTCGGGCGCGAGACCTGCATCTCGGCCGCCGCCTTCTCTTGGTACAGCCCGTCGAGATCCGCGAGCCGGATCGCCTCGAACTCGTCGAGCGCGAGCACGACCTCGTCGAGCTCGCACATCCGCGTCCCGACGGGCTTGAAGGCGGACGCCTTCGGGCTTCCCGCGACACGCCTCCGGCAATACGGTCTCGGCACGCTGCGACCTCCCGACGCCATTATGAGCATATGCTCACAACTGTCAAGGGCTACGGCAGGCTCGCGACGAACCCCAACATGAACCCCGCGGCGAGATCCTCGCCGTCCTGCGGGACGTCGACGGCGACCTGCGTGACGAGCTCCACGGCGTCCACGACCTGCACGTTGTAGCCGAGCGCCACGCCGCCGGCCTCGACGGCCTCGGAGCCGTCCTCGCCGTTGTGGTGGAACGCGGTGTCGAACTCGAGGAGCAGCTGGTGGATCTCGGCGAACGTGAAGTAGCCGCCGAAGGTGAGCGCGGTCGTCGGCGCCAGGCTGTGCCCCGCCTTCGTCTCGTCGGCGATCGAGTCGTCGCGCCCCTCGAGCAGCTCCTCGGCGCGGACGTACAGCCCGCACAGCGCGAGGTCGGGCCGCGCGTCCAGGTTCAGCTCGAGCGCGGGCGCGAGGAACATGGCGCCGTCCCCGAACCCGGCGCCGAGGAAGAGGTCCATGTCGAAGTGATCCGTGTCGACGGGCGTGCCGAAGACGCCGAAACCGGCGCCGCCGGTCCCGGCCGAGAACCGCTCGTTCCCCTCGGCGAGCGCGGTGAGGTACCCCGAGAACCGCTCCGTGATCCCGAAGCCCGCGAGCGCCTCGGCCCAGACGGTCTTCTCGTACTTCCCGAGCCCCGCGCCGTCGAGCCCCAGGTACATCTCGAAGTCCGAGGCGCCGATTCCGTACGTCTCGTTCGTGTCCGCGGCCGTCGCCTCCTCCGCGAACGACGCGGCGACGATCGCCACCGTCAGGAGAAAGCGCTTCTTCATCTCGATTCTCCTCCTTGGCCGCACGCCGGACGGCCCTGGAGCCGGAGCGGCAGCTCGAGCCCCCACGCCTCGAGCCGGGCGCGATCCCGCAGCAGCTCCGACGTCGGCCCGTCCGCCGCGACGCGCCCGCCCTGCAGCACGATCGTCCGCCCGCACAGATCGAGCACGAGATCGAGATCGTGGGTCGCGATGATCTTCGTGTGCGCGAACCCAGAGAGCAGCGCGATGAGCTGTCGGCGGCTGCGCGGATCGAGGCTCGCCGTGGGCTCGTCGAGCACGAGCACGTCCGGCGACATGGAGAGCACGGTCGCGATCGCGACGGCCCTCTTCTCGCCGCCCGAGAGCCGGTACGGCGGCCGGTCCTTCAGGTGCGCGGCGCCCACCGTCTCGAGCGCCCGCTGCACGCGCGCCTCCACCTCGTCCGCCGGAAGGCCGAGGTTCAGCGGGCCGAACGCCACGTCGTCGAACACCGTCGGCATGAACAGCTGATCGTCGGGATCCTGGAAGACCATGCCGACCGAGCGGCGCACGGCCGCGAGCGTGGCCTTCGAGATCGGGTAGTCTCCGATGCGCACCGTTCCCGTCGCCGGGGTGAGGCACCCGTCGAGGTGCTGGAGCAGCGTGGACTTGCCCGCGCCGTTCGCGCCGACGATCGCCACCGACTCGCCGTGCTCGATGCGGAACGACACGCCTTCGAGGGCGCGCGTCCCGTCCGGGTACGCGAAGGAGAGGCCTACCGCCTCGACGATGTGGTGGCTCATCCCCAGCTCCCCAGGGCGAGCCGCCCGAGGAGCGCGGGCAGATCGAAGAACCGGACCGCGGCGACGAACGCGACCCAGCAGGCGACGAACGCCGCATCGGCGAGGCCGAACCGCATCGGGCGCAGGAGCGGCATCTGTCCTTGGAAGCCGCGGCAGCGCATCGCGAGGTGGATCCGCTGCGCCCGGTCCAGGGTGCGCAGCAGGAGGTGCCCGACCAGGGAGCCGAACAGCGCGATCGACGGGCGCCTCCGCCCGGGCGCCCGCAGAGCAGCCGCCCGCTGCATGCGCTGGGTCTGCGCCGCGAGCACGAACAGGTAGCGGTACAGGAGCGCGAGCTGCGCGACGAAGATCCGCGGGGCGCCGAGCCGCTCGGCGGCCGAGCACACCGGGTTCATCCCGGTCACGGCGACGAGGGCGATCGCGGCCGCCACGGTGAGCGCGAACCTGAGAACGATCGAGAGGTACGAGATCCAGCCGCCCGGGATCGCGATCCCGGCGGCGATCTCACGCGGCGCGGTGTCGAAGATCGGGTTGAACGCGCCGAGGACGAGGACGAACGGCGCGGCGATCAGGAGCTTGCGCGCGACGAAGCCGAGCGGCACGCGGCCCGCCGCGCACAGAAAGAGCGGGAACGCCGCGAGCGGCAGGAGACCGACGATCTCGTACCGGCCCCACGACACGACGGTGACGAGGAAGGCGGTCGTCGCCAGCAGCTTGGCGCGGGGATCGAGCCTCTGCATCGGCGAGTCCAGCCGGGAGATCGCGTCGAGCGCCCCGAGCTCCAGCGCACCAGTGTCGAGGCTCGCCATGGGGAGGCCGAATCCGCGATCAGCCCTTGGCGGCCAGGCGCCGCCGCAAGGCCAGCCCGACCAACCCGGCGAGCAGAAGCGTCAACGCGGCGCCGACGACGCCCGCGAGGCTCGAGCCCGCGTCGGGCGCCTGCGCGACGAGATCCGCCTCGCCCGTGACTTTCGCGATCGCCCACTCGAGCCCGTCGGGACGGCTCGACGCGATCCATCCGGCCGAGGCGCTCACGACGAGCGCCGCGACGAGAAGCGCCGCGACGAGCTTCTTGGAAAAGGCCCCGGTGTCACCCGCGTGCAGGATACCCGGCCGCGCCTGCCACACGAACAGGAGCACCGCCGCGGTGGCAAGCCCCTCGACCGCCCCGATCGCGAGGTGGATCGGCTGCATGAGCAGCGCGAAGGCCCCGAACGGGAGCGCCGTGACTCCGGAGAGCTTCGTCTCGAGCACCACGGCGAGGGCGCCGAGCTGCAGCCCGACGATCGCGGCGATCATCGACGCCGCCGACAGCCGCGCCCGGTTGGGGCTCGACCCGGCGATCGGCCGGAAAAGGAGCGGGTACGCGATGAAGCAGGGGAAGAACCCGAGGTTCACGACGTTGCAGCCGAGGGCGAGCAGCCCCCCGTCCGCGAAGAGCAGCGCCTGCACGGTCAGGATCGACGCCATGGCGAGGAACGCGGCGTGCGGCCCGAGCAGCGCGGCGAGCATGAGCCCGCCGCCGAGGTGCCCGCTCGATCCGGTGCCGGGGATCGCGAAGTTGAGCATCTGCGCCGCGAAGACGAAAGCCGCGCCGACTCCCATCAGAGGCACGCTCGCGTCGTCGGCCGCGATCTTGATCTTCCGGGCGCTGTACCCTACGAGCCCCAGGGACGCGGCCCAGCCGGCGCCGCCGACGAAGGGAGAGATGAGGGCGTCTGCCATGTGCATGGGACACTGGTAACATTTCTCGTCAATTCGTAATACTGAAATAACGCGCGGGTCGTGAAACAAACCGCCTCGCCCGTTCGACCAATCGAATGTGAACGATCGTCTTCCAGAGATCGCGCCGACGAGCGGCCCGACCAGAAACGGGGAAGAGTCTCTCGTCGCGCGCGCGCGCTCCGGCGAACCGGAGGCCCTGGGCACGCTGTTCGTGACGCACGCCACGGCGACCCGGCGGCTCCTGCGGAGCGTGCTCGGCCCGGACGACGAACTCGACGACCTCGTGCAGGAGGTCTTCTTGCAGGTGCACCGTTCGATCCGCGGGTTCCGGGGCGACAGCGGCTTCTCGACCTGGCTGCACCGCCTGACCGTGAACACGGCGGTGAGCCACCTGCGGTCGCGCGCGCGGCGCCGCTCGCGACTCGAGGCCGCGCCGCCCGCCGCGACCCCGGCGAGCCCCGGACCGGCGCCGGACGAGCGCGCCTCGGCGCGGGAGATGCTGCGGCGCCTCTACGCGATCCTGGAGGAGATGCCGATCAAGCGCCGGGTGGCGTTCACGCTGTTCGAGCTCGAGGGTCTCTCCCTGGAGCGCCTCGCCGACGTGCTCGGCGTCTCGATCCAGGCGGCCAAGTCGCGCGTTTTCTTCGCCCGGCGGGAGCTGCTCGCGCGGGCCGCGGCGGATCCTCTCCTCGCCGCGTTGAAGGAGGAGATCGAATCGTGACGAACACATCGCATCGCGCGACCGGGCCGATCCTGGGCAGGCTCAGGGAGTCGCTCCACGCGGATGTCGATCCGGGACCGGCGCGCCTCGAGCTCGAGCGCAGGAAGCTCGTCGCGACGATCGCCTCCGGCCCCCGGCCGGTGAGGCGTTTCCGGAGCGGCGTCGCCGTCGGGGCGGTCGTCTCGCTCGCCGCGGCGGCCGCCGTGCTCTTCGTCCTCGCGGTCACCGCGCCGCCCGCGGGCGACGGGCCTCCCGAGCGGATCTCCGGCCTCGTCGGCGCCGGCGCCCTGTCGAACGGCGGGGTCGCGCGCGTCCCTGCCTCGGACGGCGCCAAGCTCACGCTCGCGGACGGCACCGCCCTGTGGCTCGCCGCGGAGACGGCGGTGTCGTCCCCGGACGGCGGCAAGCGCCGCATCCGGCTCGAGACCGGGCGCGCGCTCGCGCGCGTGGCGCCGCGATCGGGCCCGGCGCGGTTCGTGATCGAGACCGAGTTCGGCGACATCGAGGTGCGCGGCACGGTCTTCGCGGCGCGCGTCGCCGCCGCCGGGCTGACCATCGATCTCTATGAAGGGTCGATCCGCTTCTCGAGCGGCGCGAGATCCGTCGACCTGCGCCCCGGTGAGAGCCTCCGCGTCGGAAAGGGCGGCTCGATCGACGCGCGCGTTCCCATCGATCGCGCGGCGGTGCTCGCGGATCTCCTGATCACCGAGAAGACGGCCGGGCTCCCGGGCGCGCCCGTGCCGAGGCTCTCGCCGCCGGCCGAGGCCGACTCGGCGAACCCGGTGATCGAGCGCCGCGCGCCGCCGGCCCCGCCCGGAGCGGAGGAGTGCGCGATCCCGGCAGAAGCGAAGCGCCCGATCCGCAGGGCGGCCGCCGCCGCGAAGGCCCCCGAGGCCGGAGCGCCCTCGGTAGGCGCCGTCGAGCCCGCGCCGTTCGCCGATCCCGCGCTCGCGGAGATCGAGATCGCGCCTCCCGCGGACGAGAAGCTGTTCCTCGACGCCTACGAGAAGGCGGTCGCCGGCGCGCCCGAGGACGCCCGCGCGCTGCTCGAGCGGTACCTCGCCTCGTACCCCGAGGGCCGCTACTGGCAGCGCGTGGCCGACATCCTCGGCGAGTCCCCGTAGTATTTTTTGCGCCCTTGAAACCCCGACTCGCGCCCAATCGACTCAGTGATCGGAAGGCCGAACGAAAGGAAACGATCATGAAGAAGACCATCTCCATCATCGCGTTCGCGGTTCTCGCGTGCGCAGGGCTCCGCGCGAGCGCGCAGGGTCAGGACAACGAGGAGATCAACGACGTGACGGAGTACACCTTCCCGGACGAGGCGGTCGTCGGCGGGATCGTGGGGACGGAGGGCGAGCACATCATCATCCGGAATCCGCCGAAACAGCGCAGCCTGATCAAGGTGCGGACTCACTTCGTGCCCTCCCTGCTGAAGTCGGTCGAGGACATCTGATATCTCGAGGCCGCCGGCCGCGCAGCGGGTTTGCCTCGCGAAGGCCTGGAGCGAGGCTGCCCGCGTCGCAGGCCGACGGCAGCCACCCTACCGCCCGAAGGCGTACAGCTTCCCGTCGTCGCTCCCGACGTACAGCGTGCCGTCCGGGCCGATCGCGGGGCCCGCGTCCACCTGATCGCCGGTCTCGAGCTTCCAGACGAGCTCCCCATCGGGCGACAGGCAGTACACGAAGTGATCGCGCCCGCCGAAGTAGACGTACCCCTCGGCGTCCACGAGCGCGCCGGACTGCACGCCGTAGAACGCGCCCTCCCCCGGCGCCGTGTGGAACCGCCACCTCTCGGCACCTGTCGATCCGTCGAGCGCGGCGAGGAACGGCACCTCGCCGTACGTCGACGCGAACACCGTGCCGTCGTGGCCCACCGCGATGGGCGCGCGGATCGCGCCGCCGAGGGCGCGCTGCCAACGCAGGGCGCCGCCGGGCGCCACGGCGCGCACGAACCCGTCGTCCGAGCCGAAGAACACCGTGCCGTCGTCGGCCACCGCGGGGGTGCCGTCGTTGTCGCCGCCCGTGTCGAGGGACCAGCGCGGCTTGCCGTGCGCGTCGAGCGCGAAGAAGCGGTCCCCCTGCGTGCCGACGTAGATCGTGCCGTCGACCCCGAGCGCCGGGCTCGCGAACGCCTTGGCGCCCATGCCCGCGTCGAACGACCAGGCGAGCGCGCCCGTGTCCGGCCGCGCCGCGAGGATATCGGCGTGGCACGCGACGACGACGGTGCCGTCCGCGAGGAGCGCGGGGGAGGTGTCGACGTCGTAACGCCCGCCCTCGACCTTTTCTCCCTTGGCCGTGGACAGCCGCCACTTCTCCTCCCCGCTCGGCCCCACGGCGCAGAGGCGATCCGCGTCGCTGCCGAAGTACACGGTCCCGTCCGCCCCTATCGCGGGCGAACTCCAGATCTTGCCCCCGGCGTCGAACGCCCACCGCCGCCCGCCGTCGTCGCCTATCGCGTACAGCTTCCCGTCGTGGGACGCGGCGTAGATCGTCCGCCCGTCGGCGGTCACGGCCGCGTCGGCGGAGATCCTCCCGGCGGTGGCGAAGGCCCACTTCACGACGGCCCGGCGCGGCCCCCGCACGTCGGCGCGGCCGGTGCGCTGCGGGGTCCCGCGGAGCGTGAGCCACCCGCTCTTCCCCGCCGCGAAGCCCGGAGTCCGGCGCGCCTCTTCCGCGACGGGCGGAGGCGCCGCCTCGGCCGCGGCGGGCGGCCCGGGCTCGGGTCGTGCGCTCTTCGTCCCGTTCGTGGGCGTGCACCCCGCGGCGATCGCGAGCGCCGCAGAGCACAGGGCGGCGGCGTGCGCCTTCGTGATCAGGATTCGATGGCGTCGATGCGATCGACGACGTCCGCGAAGCCGGGGTCCTGTCGCAGGATGTCGTTGTACACGCCGAGCGCTTCCTTGTTGCGGCCCTGCGACTCGTAGATCCGCGCAATCTCGTACCGCAGCGCGAGCTGCTCCCGCTCCTCGAGACCGGGCTTGTCGAGGGCGCGCCCGAGCGTCTCGAGCGCCTCGTCGAACCGGCCGAGCCCCGCCTGGCACGCGCCGACCGCGGTGTCGACGGCCACCGCGCGCCGGTGATCCCCGGCGGCGATCCGGAACTCGGCGATCGCGTCCTCGAGGAGGCCCATCTCGCGGTACGCGACGCCGAGATCGTAGTGCGTCGCGTAGTCGGACTTCGACACCTGCTTCTCGACGCCGGCCTTGAACTGCGAGAACACCGCGTCGATCTCGTTGCTGATGTCGTCCTGCGTGACGTCGCTGAGATCGAGATCCCCGGCGAGCGCGTCGAAGTCGAACTCCTTCGCTGCGGGCGGCGTGGGGATCGCCTTGACCGCCGTGACTTCGGGGCGGACCTGCCCGAGCCGCTCCGCCACCCGCCGGTCGCCGGGGCAGCGCACGGAGAGCGCCTCGAGGATGGGCAGCGCCTCGTCGGTGAGCCCCTGGCTGATGAAGAAGTCGACCTCCTCGAGCTCCTCCGAGATGTCCACGTCGCCGCCCGGCGGGGGGAGGGTCGGCACGGTCTCCTCGACCTCCGGCCGCTTCGGCTGGGCGGGCTCGACCGTCGGCGCCGGCGCTGGCACCGTGACGGCGGCCGCGGGCTCCGGCTTCGGCGCCGCGGGTGCGGGCCTCGGCGGTTCGGGCTCCGGCTCGGGCTCCGGCTCGAACAGATCGCCGTCCAGCGCGGGCAGATCCGAGAGATCGAGATCGTCGTCCTCCTCCACGATGGTGACAGCGTCGAGATCATCGTCCAGGGCGGTCGGCGCGACGTCCGCCGGCGCGGGCCTCGAGGCCGGCGCGTCGAGCTCGTCGAGCGCCTCCGGATCGAGCTGGATCGCCTCTTCTCGCTCCTCGGGCATCTCCGGCAGGCCCTCCGGCATGACGCCGCCGATCTTCTGCAGGAGCTCCCTCGCCTTGCGGTCGAAGGGATCGATGCCGAGGATCTGGTGCAGGTAGTACACGGCGCCCTCGGGCTGCTCCCGGATGAAGCCGTCGGCGAGGACGAAGAGCTGCTCCACGGCGCCGTCGCGATCCCCCGCCTCCAGCAGGAGATCCTTGAGCCGTTCGCGCGCGTCGAGGTTGTAGAAGTCGAACTCGAAGACCTTCCGGAAATGATCGCGCGCACGGTCGACGAGGCCGTACTTGATGAGCACCTCGGCCTCGGACAGGAGCTTCCCCGCCTTGGCCGCCAGGCTCTCATCGGTCAGCTCCTCGGCGATCTCGGGTGAGGCCCTCGACGCGCGCGGCGGCGCCGCGGCGGCGGGCGATGGCAAGGCGCCGGCCGCGTCCTCCGTGTCGGCCGTGGGGGCGGGCGCGGCGTGACCCATCGCAGCGATCGCGTTCGCGTTTTTCGGATCCAGCTCGAGGATCCGCTCGAACATGCGGCGGCGATCGGCGTCGCGATGCTGCTCGCCGAGGATCGCGGCGACCTCGAGGTACACGGAGACCGCCTTGTCCGGCTGGCTGAGCGCGCAGAACGCCTGGGCGAGGAGCTCGAGCGTGTCGACGTTGCGCGGCTCCTTGGCGAAGCAGAGCTGGAGCTTCGCGAGCGCCCGCTTCGGCTGGTTCCTCTCCAGGTAGATCGACGCCGCCTCGCGGGCCACGCCGATCTGTCCGGCGTCGTGGTACAGGAGCCGCTCGGCGACCTTGATGAAGTCGTCGACCCTGCCCTGCGCCCGCAGGAGGTCGCACGCGGTCGAGAAGGACTGGACCGCCTCGGGCGCGCGTCCGTCCTTGGAGAGCTGCTCGGCGATGCGCAGCCGCGTGGAGATGTTCTGGACGTCGAGATCCGCCATGCGCTGGAGGGCGGTGAGCATGCGCTCCGAGTTGCCCGCCCGCTGGTACATGTCGGCGAGCTGCTCGAGCTGGATGAGCGCCTCCGAGGTGAGCCCGAGCGACAGGTACGCGTCGGCGAGCATCTCGTACACCTCGCCGAGCGTCGGATCGAGCTTGATGACCTGCTTGTAGACCGCGACCGCCTTCAGGTGGAAGCCGCTCTTCTTGTAGTGCTCGGCCACGCGGATGTAGGTGTCGGTGGCCTCCTTGCGGGCGCCCATCCGCGTGTAGAGGTCGCCCATCTTCAGCCACGTGCGGATGTCGCCGGGATCTTCCTTGACGAGCTTGCGATACTCGACGATCGCCTTCTCGAACTGGCCCTTGGCCGTGTACTTCTGCGCGGCCGCAGTTATCTTGCTCTTATCCGCTACCACGGTCGTCGCAACCCTCAACCGCCACGGATCCACCGCGGCGGAGTCCTCCCCCCCCGTACAACACACCCGTCCACCGCCTCGACCCCTCAGGAATCGAGGCGGTTTACTTTACGAGTCGATATAGGAGACGTCAAGGACGTCCACTCGCAACCGACGCCGGGGGAAGCGCCGCGAGGGCCGCGACGGGCACCCGCGGGGAGGAGGGGCTTCAGCTCGCCCGGCCGATGGCGTATCATGGGTCCTCTTCGACGACGAATGGAGGTCGCCATGCCGCGAACGCTGCTCGATCTGAAGACCGAGGCCCAGGACAGGATCGCCGCCGGGCGCTTCGTGGAAGCGCTCAAGGTCTACAGGCTGGTCCTCGAGGGCGCGCCGCTGGACTTCGACCTCCGCCTCGAGGTCGCGGACGCCTTCGCGGCGAAGAAGATGACCTCGCAGGCGCGGGCCGTCTACCTCGCGGCGGCCCAGCACGACACGCGGTCGGGCAACCCGCTGCGGGCGCTGGTCGCCGTCAAGCAGCTCGCCAGCCTCGGGGTCGACGTGGGGCCCCTCGTGGCGGCCGTCGCCGAGAAGTACTGCGTCGGCTCGCAGTCGCTCGGCCGCAGCGTCAAGCCGGCGCCGGCGGACCTGAGCGCCGCGGTGCGCGACGACATCGATCTCGACTACGCGATGCCCGAGGCCGAGGTGGCGGCCGGGCTCGCCAACATGGCGGCGTACACCGAGAACATCCGCAACTACCCGCCGCTCGTGCCGCCCATCGCGATCTTCTCGACGCTCGAGCGCGGCGCCTTCGTCGAGCTGGTCGGCCTGCTCGATCTCGTGCGCTGCGGCGACGGCCACGCGATCTGCCGCCAGGGCACCCCCGGCGACGCCGTCTACTTCGTGGCGCGCGGCGAGGTGCGGGTCGTGCGCCGCGGGGCGGGCGCGTCCGGCGAAGAGGAGGAGCACAACCTCGCGCGGCTCGGCCCGGGCTCCCTGTTCGGCGAGATGGCGCTCCTGAGCTCGGATCCGCGCGGCGCGTCGGTGATCTGCGACGGTCCGGTCGATGTCCTCGAGCTGAAGCGCGAGCGCGTCGAGCAGGTCGCGGCGCGGATGCCGAACGTCGCGGGCGCCATGGGCCGGTTCACGCGGGAGCGGCTGATCTCGAACCTCCTCGCCACGAACCCCTTGTTCCAGCCGTTCGACGAGACGTCGCGCAAGCAGCTCCTCGCGCGCTTCACCGGGCACGAGGTGCCGCGCGGCACGCAGTTCATCGAGCAGGGCAAGCCGGGAAACGGCCTCTACGTCATCCTCCAGGGCAAGGCCGAGGTGCGGAAGTGGGACGGCGAGCGCTACGTCAGCGTGGCGACGCTCGGCCCGGGCGACGTGGCGGGCGAGATCTCCCTCGTGCAGGAGACGCCGGCCACGGCGACGGTGCAGACCACGACGCCGGCGACGCTCCTGTTCATGGCGCGGGAGCTGTTCTACCCGCTCGTCGAGGCGGTGCCCGAGCTGCTCGTGCACTTCGCGCGGCTCTCGCAGGCGCGGATCGAGGACACGGACTTCAAGCTCATGCAGAACCGCGTCATCGACGACGACTTCATCGAGTCGGTCGAAGACGGCGAGCTCGACGAAGACGACATCGTGTTCATCTAGTGCTGCCGTCCCGAAGTTGGTTCTGTATTTCGCCGGAGAGGAAAGGCCGCGTTCCTGAGGCAGCCGACGTCCGATCGAGGCGACTCGAAGCGTCGTCCTGAGCCAGTCGAAGGGGGTGCGGCCTGCCTGGGTAACCGACACGCCGCCCTTCGAGACACTCGCTTCGCTCGTTTCTCAGGACGGCGGAACGGCTGCTGCGCTATTCCGGAACGAACTTGAGACCAAGTGTACTAGTCAGCACTGCAACCGCAGCTCTTCGAGAGAACGAGTCCCTTCTCGCTCACGTCGATGGAGCAGGTGTGAGTTCCGGAAATTCTGGCCGGTTCCGTTCCGGAAATTCTGTCCGGTCCCGGGTTGAGGCTCGGGCTGACAGACTCGTTGCTGGGTCGACCAGCAGCGAGGGAACGGATGATCGGCATGCTCAAGAGGCACGAGATTCAGGTACTGCGAAGGGCGGGGCACGCGCAGGAAGAGGTGGCGCGGCTCAGCGGGGTGTCGGATCGCGAGGTGCGGCGGGTGGAGAAGGAGCCTCCCGTCGATCACGTCGATGACGCGCTGGAGCGGGAGCGGCGAAGCATCGGGCGGCCGTCGAAGGCGGAGGCGTACCGGGACTTCGTGACGCGCCTCGTCGGCGAGGAGCCGGGGCTGCTTTCGGTGGAGCTCTTCCGCCGGGCGCGGCTCGAGGGGTACGCGGGGGCGAAGAGCGCGTTCTACACGCTCGTCCGGTCGGCGCGGCCGAGAGCCGCCGTGGGGTCGCCGTGGGGTCGTCGCCGTGGGGTCAATCCATTACAATTGACAATTTTTCCTGCCACGCTTCGACCCAGGCGTCGAACCCGGCGATCGCCGCTCGCGACCGAGCGAGATCTCTCGCGACATGCGAGGCCGACATCCCGAGCAGCGCGCCTATCTCGCCTTGCGTCAGCGACGTCGTCCGCGCGAGCGCCCAGACCGCGAACCGGCGCTCGGGGTTCCCATGAACTCCGCGAATGCCCTTCCGCAACCGCGCCGGCGACACGCCGGTGACCTCACAGATCGCCGAGACGAGCGCCGCCTTGTCGTCGCGCCCAATTCGCTTCCGTCGCGCGGCGTGCGGACGCTCGGCGCGCGTGAACGTTCCCGCCGTCGGGAATCCGGTCTCCGCGTCGAACCCCTCGTCGGGCCAGCCCTCCTTGCCCCGATGCAGGGCGAGAGCCGCCTCGTGCAGCGCCCCGGCCCCGCCGAAGCGATCGAGCAGATCTCCCGTGGTGAGCCACCATGGGGTCGTCTCCTTCCGGAGGTACGCTCGGTGGCTCGTCCAGGCGCCGTCCGAGTCGAGCCGCGTCACCAAGTTGGCTTTGAGCGGATTCAAGTGGATGTAAGCGAGCACGTAGCGCAGATACGTCTCGTCGTGGATCGGCCTGCTGGTGAAACGCCCGCGAAAAACCGGACCATCCCAGCCATTCGCAGCGTTCAGCTTCTGGGTGAAAACGCCGTTCAGGTGCCGCATCGCACGCGACAGATTGCCCTCGAGCGAGCGCACGAGCAGATGGTAGTGATTCGACATGAGCGCGTATGCGTGAACCTCGACTCGGAAGCGCCGCACCGTCTCGCCCAGCAGATCAAGGAACAGGACGAAGTCGGGGTCGGCGCGGAAGATCACCTTGCGCCTCGCCGCTCGGTGCATCACGTGGTGCCAGGCTCCGGGGAAGTCGTCGCGGGCTGTTCTCGGCATGTACCATCCTTTACGGGGCCGGGGCCAAATTGTCAAATGTAATGGATTGACCCCTTTGACTAAGATTCGCAGGCGTGCCGTGGAGACCGCCGCGCTCAGCCGATACGGAACGAGCTTCGGGGCAGCGCATCAGCTCCCTTGCGTCGAAAGCCTCT
Source organism: Pseudomonadota bacterium (assembly GCA_023229365.1). NCBI lineage: Bacteria > Pseudomonadati > Pseudomonadota > Pseudomonadota bacterium. The sequence goes on from JALNZK010000028.1 coordinate 24,231, forward strand.
CCACCTTCCGGATCGCCAGCGCGAGCGCCTCCTTCGCCGCGTCCAGGTCGCGGCGGGCGGCCCCTCGATCCAATTCCAACCGGGCCAGCCGATCCGCGAGCTCGCGAGATCTCGCCAGCCGCGCCTCGCGATCGAGCGCGCCTGCCTCGAGGAGCGCGGCACGGCCCGACGCGGCGCGGGGCGCGCGGGCTGGCGCCGAGAGCGCGGACAGATCCTGCTGCGCGACGGCGATCTCGGCTTCGATCGACGCCAGGGCGGCCGCCTCCCGGTCTGCCGCGTCTGCGGCGCGCGATCGCTCCTGCACGGCGAGGGCGCGATGGGATCGTGCTCGTAGGATCGGCATGCCTGTCCCGCGCGCGGCCCGCGGCCCTCAGAAGCCCCAGTCGGTCTCGGACGACTCGTCCTCGGCGGTCTGCCCGTCGTCCGGGGTCAGCTCCGGCGCGCCCCGCGGCACCTGCATCCGCGGCTCGGGCAGCGGCTCCCCGTCCAGGTGGAAGTCGATCGTCTCGGAGAAGCCCAGCTCGAGCTCGGCCCCCGAGATGCGGTTGCGCTCGAACATGGTCCGCATCACCTTGCGCAGCGCGTTCATCCGCCGCTCCGAGACCACGCCGTGCTCGTACGCGTCATGGCGCGCGACCGGGCTCGGGAGCAGCTTCACGAGGAACACCGACTCGGCGAGGTTGAGCTCGTGTGGCTCGCGCCCGAAGTAGTGGCGCGCCGCGTCCGCGATTCCGTAGATCGACGGTCCGAACTCGATGACGTTGAGGTACAGCTCGAGTATCTCCTCCTTGCGGAAGTAAGACTCGAGGTACCACGTGAAGAACAGCTCCTCGAGCTTGCGGCTCACCGTGCGATCGCGGGCGAGGAAGAGGTTCTTGGCGAGCTGCATCGTGATCGTGCTGGCGCCGTGGGACAGCCTCCCCTTCTCGAGGTTCAGCTCGATGGCGCGCTGGATCTCCGGCAGCGTGACGCCCTTGTGGCCCATGAACTTGCCGTCCTCGGTGGTCAGCGCGGCCTCGACGACGTACGGCGAGATCATGGCGAAGTTGGCCCACCTCTCCGTTCCGGGGCCGCTGACCAGCCTGAGCGGCGCGCCGTCCGGCGCGTACCCGGTGTAGGCGAACGGCCTGCGGAAGTCGTCGGGGTACGGCAGCGGCCCGAAGTCGGCGATCCGGCAGAGGTTGTCGAGCGCGACGTCGAGCACCGTGTCCGCCGGCTTGCCCTCGTCGACCGCGAGCCGCGCGTCGAGCGCGATCGTCCCGTCGAGCTGCACGCCGTCCACCTCGCGCCGCAGCTCGGGCGGGATCGCGGCGAGCAGCTGGCGGCACGGCGTGGGCGGCACGTGGGCGGAGAGATCGAACGCGAGCCGGTCGAGGCGCACGAGCCCGCGGAACGTGACCCGCGACTGGCCGCGCGACACCAGGACGCGCTCGAGGCGGAGCTCCCGCGCGCCCCGGTCGTAGGTCGCCTTGAAGTCGAAGCTGGCGTCCAGATCGGCGATCGGCTCGTCGTCCAGCCGCTCGTGCCGCATCCCGAGCCCGGAGAGCGACGCCTGCCCCGAGATCCCGAGCCGCCTCCCGTCGATCTCGAGGTGCAGCGTCCCGTCGGCGAAGGCCCGCTCGTACTCGACGTGGCGGGCGGGGTAGAACAGCGGCCCGACGTCGCGCAGCGGGAGATCGGGGATCTCCACGTCGAGCACGAGGGGGCGCCCCTCCGGCCACGCGACGCTCACCCCCCATCGCGCGTCGGTCCCGGGCAGGTTGCCGGTCGCGCGGCAGGTCGCGAGCTCCCGGTGCGCGGCGAGCAGCTCGGCCGAGATCTTCTCGACGACGACGTTCTCCCCGCCCCCCGCGGCCACGAGCTCCGCCGAGCCGTCGTTGACGAGGACGCGGATCGACAGCGCCTCCCCTCTCGCCGCCGCCGGGTCGGGCTCGGCCTCCCGCTCCCCGTCCGCCGCGAAACCGCCGAGCGACGCGCCGAGCGCCTCGAAGCTCCGCCGGGCTCCCCCGAGGATCTCCGCGAGCTGCTTCCTGTCGATGGGTACCGTGGCCCGCGGCTTCTCGAACGCGATCGAGACGCGCCGCCCGTCGGGTTTGTAGCGGATCTCGTTGTTCTCGGAGGAGAGCAACCGCGCCGCGCCGCGCGAGACCGAGAGGCCGTCGACCTGGAGCACCGCCTCGCCGCCGTCGGAGAGCCTCCCGGAGAAGCCGCCGACGGACGCCGTGAACCCCTCGAGCGCCGCGCGCGCCGAGCCGGACACGACGTGGATCTCCACTTTGCCGTGCGCCGGTTCCTCAGCGCCGCCGCCGCCGCGCGCGCCCCCCAGCTCGTCGAGCAGGCGCCGCCACTGCTGCGCCGAGGCGCCCAAGCCCTCGCCGAGCAGCAGATCGAGCGAGTCGCACCGCAAGCCGGTGATGTCGACGTCCCCTATCAGGAGAGGACCGACCCGGACGTTGACCGAGAGCTCGCCGATGCGGGCGAACGGGGCGCCGTCTTCGACGGCCAGCACGGAGACGCGATCGAAAACGACCGCCGTCAAGCCGACGGAAACGTCCTCATATTCAATCTTTACGCCGAGCCGATCCTCGACCTTCGGGATGACGAAATCGATGATGCGCTCATCGGTCCCGATCTGGAAAAAGAGGGCGACGAGCAGCCCGAGCACGACGACAGGGATGGAGAGGGCCAGAATCCAACGCTTCAATCCCATGCGGGCGGAGTGTCCCACGTCTCCACCGTAAATTCAACGCGAAGGTTGTCGCGTCAGCCCCCGCTGCGTAGGATGGGTCGTGCGCATCTCGGGCCAAGACAGGGCGCGCGCCGCCGGGATCGAGCTCGCCGCGCGGGCCGAGCCGTTCGCGCCGGAGGCGGTGCTCGGCATCCTCGAGGGCGGTGCCGCAGTCGCCCGCGCCATGGCCGAGGCTCTCGGCGTGCCGATGCACGGCCTCGACCTCCGCTACGGGTGGAGCCGCCGCCTCGCCCGCCTCCCCGCGCCGCTGCGGCTGGGCCTCTGGCCGCTCAAGGAGATCTCCTACCGGAGCTTTGCCCCGCGCTTCTCCGACGGGTCGATAGAACGCCTGCCGCGCATCGGGCGCGCCGTCCTGGTCGACGACTCGGCGAGCTCCGGCCGAACGCTCGAGGCGGCGATCGAGGCGCTCGGGCGCCGCGGCCTCGGGCGCTCGTCGCTGTTCGTCGCGGCGATCCGGTGCGGCCGACGTTCGCGGCGGCTCCTCGACGCCTGGATCACGGATCGCGCGCTCTGGTGAGGGGCGCTAGGCGCCGCGCTCCAGCGGGATGGCGGCGACGATCTCGAAGAGCCCGTCCCGGACCCCCGCGGAGGTCCCGCCGCCGAGGAACGCGGCGCCGAGCCCGGCGGCGTACAGCCCGAAGCCGCGCGCATAGCGCAGCCCCGGCTGCGACTTCGCCCGCAGCTGGAGGTCGAGGGTGAGCAGCGCGTCCCGCTGCAGCGCGTCCACGACGGGCCCGGTGTCGCACACCGAGAACCGCGCGCGCCCGCCGCCGGAGGTCACGCGGAGCGTCACCCGGCCGCCGGCGCCGACGGCGTGCGCCGCGGCCGCGACGAGCAGGTTCTTGAGGACGAGCGTCGCGTAGGGGAGCTCGAAGGCGCAGATCTCGTCCGGCACCTCGCCCTCGAGCACCAGATCCACCTCGGACATCGAGACGAGCTGCCGGCTCGCGGAGAGCACCGAGCTCACGAACTGCCGCAGCGGCAGCGGGCCGGCCTCGAGGTGCTCCCCGGCCTCGAGCCGCGCGATGAGGACGAAGTTGTCGACGAGGTGGCGCAGCATCCCGAGCGAGAGCGCGCAGTCGTCCACCGCGCCGCGGACGTTCGGAGGCACGTCCGTCAGCTCGGCCTGCAGGTAGCTCACGTTGGCGGACAGCGCCGAGATCGGGTTGCGGAAGTCGTGCGCGAACATCTTGGCGATCGCGGCGCGGCGCTCCTTCGGATCCGGGCCCGTGTCACCGCGCTGCGGCATGCCGCATGAACCTCCGGGCCACGTACCCGCGCAGCTCCTCGCGCGCCTCGTCCGAGAGGTTGCGGAAGGCGACGCCCATCCCGGAGCGGCGCAGGCCGTCCCCGATCTCCGCGCGCACGACCTCGCCCCGGACCGACACCGGGCGCACGCCCCCCGGGAGGGTGATGCGCATCGCGAGCCGTTCCCCCTCAGTGAGCAGCAGATCGGAGTGCAGGTACATCCCCACGGCGCTCAGATCGAAGCAGTCGTACGGAACGGCCTGTCCGTGCTCGTCGACCACCTCGACGACCGCATCGCCCAGCCCTTCGGAGCGTCGCGCGAGCCTCCGCCTGCGGGAGAGCGTCTCGTCCTGGATCGGGGCGCCGCGCGGCTGTGCCATGTGGACGACTATTCCACGGCCTACAGGCGGCGTCAAAAAAATGTCTCGGGTGATCCCCGAAATCGATTTATTATCTGTTTGTAATCTTTAACTTAATCCAAATCATGGGAAGACGACAACCGCCTGCGCCCCGCGCCTGCCGACCTCGTCCTGCACGCGGCGGAGCACGGCGTCCCGGCGCTCGAGGAGCAAGGCGATCTCTTCGTCGGTCAGCACCCTGTCGACGACGCCCCGCGCCTCCTCGCCCGCCAGGGCGGCCCGGACGGCACCCGCCGTGAGCGCCTTGAGCCGCTCGAGTTGGGACGCGGAGAACCTCGCGCACGCGGCGAGCTGTCCGTCCATGCGCGCCCGCTGCCGATCCGACCAGCGCGCGAACGAGCCGTTGTTGTCGACGAGCCACAGCCCACCGCCGCCCTCTTCGGCGAAGAGGTTGCCGCCCGAGAACCTGTCCCAGTTGCCGAGGACGTAGTCGGCGACGACCATCCGCGACGCGGCGACGACCGTCGGCTCCTCACCGGGCGAGGGTCCGTCCGGCCCGATCCACGCGGCGAGCTGCCGCCAGCCGGTCTCCCCCTGGAACCTTTGCGGGCCGAGCGCGGAGATCCACTCGATGATCGCGCCGCCGACGTTCCCGTCCGCGCCCGCGAGCGCCTCGTCCCGGAGCGCCTGCGCCGACTCCGGGTGGCTCACCTCGAGCAACCCGACGAGCCGGGCGAGCGGCAGGCGGCGGAGCGCGGCCGCGGGCGTCCTCTCGGCGCCGACGAGCGGCGCGATCCTATAGAACGCGACCTCGTACCGCGCCGTCCGGTTCGTCTTTCGCAGCGGCTTCCACACGGCGCGATCGCCCGACTCGAGCGCCACCTTGACCGAGAGCGAGCGCGACGAGAGCGGCAGGGCGCCTTTCAAGGGGGACGCCACGAGCCTCTCGACGAGCGCCGCCGCGTCCTCCCCGGCGCCCGCGTCGGAAGCGCCCGCCCGCGCCTCGTCCCCTGCCCGGCCCGCGCCCGGCGCGCCCGGTGCCGCCGCCGCTGGGGCGGGCCTCGCGACGGCCTGTGAGGGCCGCGGGACGTCCTCGTCGGCGCCGCGGCACGCGGCCAGCGTGACCAGGGCGACCGCGAAAACGGCGCGCGACGCTGCTCTTGCCGGGGACATGGCACGGGATGATAGCAGACGGCGCAGGGCATGAAAAACGACCTACCTTGGCCGGGAATCTTGACAGAACCCCGCTCCCGACAATAAGTTCCTCTTTCCCCGTGGAGTTCGGAGGCGCCGTGGTCATGAAGAAAAAAGAGCGGGACAAGTTCGAGAGGATACTGCTCGAGAAGCGGATGAGGCTGCTCGTCAACGCGCGACAGACGCTCGATTCGGAGATGACTCTCGATCAGGCCGATCTGGCGGACGAGATGGATCTCGCGTCGAGCGAGTACCTCCAGTCGTTCCAGTTCCGCCTGCGCGGACGGGAGCGCACGTTCCTGTCGAAAATCGACAAGGCGCTCAAGAAGCTCAACGACGGGACGTTCGGCGTGTGCGAGGAGTGTGGAGAGGAGATCCACACGAAACGCCTCGAGGCCCGCCCGGAGACCAACTTGTGCATCAAGTGCAAGGAGGAGCAGGAGCGCGAGGAGTCCCAGTTCGGCGACGAGTGACCCGCCCTAGACCGGAACGTTTATCAGGAACGTCGTCCCCCTCCCCTTCACGGTCGTGAAGGAGATCCGCCCCGCGTGCGCCTCGACGATCTCCCGCGCCACCGCGAGGCCGAGCCCGGTGCCGTTCTCCTTGCCGCTCGTGACGAACGACTCGAACACCGTGCCCTGGATCTCCTCGGGGATGCCGGGGCCGGTGTCCGTGAAGCCGAACACGACGTCGGCTCCGGCCCTGTAGACCTCCACCGTCAGCTCGCCGCCCGACGACATCGCCTCGACCGCGTTGTTCACCACGTTGTGGAACGCGCGCGTCATCTTCTCCTCGTCGAAGCGGACGACGCCGGCGGTCCGCAGGCAGCACGTGAGGCGCACGCCCGCGGCGTCGACCTGCGGCTGGATCTGCTTCACGAACGCCTCGATGAACGGCCCGACCGCGCACGGGTGCGGGAGCACCTCGCGCTCGCCCTTGGAGAACGCGATGATCTCGCCGGCCATGTGCGCGATGCGCTCCAGCGCCTTGTTGATCTGCACGAGGTAGTCCGCGCTCTCCGGATCGGCCGTCTTGGCCGCGAGCATCTCGGCGTAGCCGGAGACAACCGTCATCGGCGACTTGAGGTCGTGGAGCACGCCGGCGAGCAGGCGCCCGACCGTCGCCAGGCGGCGCTCCCGCTCGCGCGAGATCCGATCCCTAAGCTGCTCCACCGCCTGGGTGAGCAGCGCCGCGACGAGCCGGAGCATGCCGAGATCGCCCTCGACGAAGCCGCCCGGCTTGTTGGCGGCGAGGAGCGACCCGTGGCTCCGCTGATCCTCGCCGAACAGCAGCGGCACCGCGGCGAGGCTCTCGAGCGGGTCGCCGATCCGGCGCACGATCGCCTCCTGGAAGCGGGGGTCGCCCTCCGGCGAGTTGACGAGCGCCTCCCTCCCCTTGGCCGCCACCCAGCCCGAGAACCCGCTGCCCAGCTCGACGCGCAGGATGCGGCAGCGCGTGTGCCCGACCGTCATGGCGCGGCTCGTGGAGCCGGCCTCGTCCACGAGGTGGAGCACCGCGGTGCGCGAGCCGACGAGCTCGTTCACCCGGCTCAAGACCACGGACGCAAGGGCGTTCACGTCCTCGGCGCGCGCGGCGAGCCGCTCGAGATCGAGGAGCAGCGCCAGATCCCGGCACCGGCGCTCGAGCTCCAGCTTGGCCGCGGTGATCGCGCGGTTCTTGGCGACGAGATCGACGAGCATCCGCGAGTTCTCGATCGTGAGCGCGAGCTGGCCGCAGAGGAGGCCGAGCGACTCGAGATCGCCCTCGTCGAACGCCCCGCCGCCGGATCGGTTGAGCACCTCGGCGACGCCGATCGGCCTCCCGTGCCGCCCGGTGACCGGGTGGCAGGCGACGCTGCGCGTCTCGAAGCCGGTCCGCGCGTCCCACTTCGGATCGAACCGCGCGTCGCGCTTCACGTCCGGCACGATCGCCGGGACGCCGTGGCGCGCCACCCAGCCCGCGATCCCCTGCCCTTCGGCAAGGCGGATCTCGTCGACGCCCTCGCCCACGATGACGCGCGACACGAGCGCGCCGTCGGCCTCGAGGAGGAACAGCGTCGACCGCTCGGCGGACATGAGCAGCGTGATGCGCTCGACCGCGAGGGTGAGCACCTCGTCGAAGCTCATCGTCGATTCGAGGGCGAGGGCGACGTCGCGGAGCACGCGGAGCTGCTGCTCCGCCCGCTGCAGGCGCCGCGCGGGATCGGGCGCGTCGGGCTCGGTCATCCGGACACCCCCAGACTATCGGTCGGGCCGCTTCGGGCTCAGGTCTTCTGGCCGCACTCGGGGCAGAACTTGGCGCCGTCGGCGAGCTTGGCGCCGCACTTGCTGCAGAACTTCGGGCCGGTCGCCATCGGCTTGCCGCACTCGGCGCAGAACTTGCCGGGCGCGACGACCTTGCCGCAGCCGGGGCAGGTCACGCCCGCGCCCGCCGTCGCCTGTCCGGCCGGAGTGGGAGCGCCCTGCAGGCCGCCCGGCGCGCCGGGTTGGCCCCCGCCCTGGGGGAACCCGGGCTGGCCCTGCGGCGGCATCTGCTGCTGCTGCGCCCCCATCGCCTGCTGCTGGAACATCCCGGCCATGCCGAAGCCGACGCCGAGCCCGGCGCCGCCGAGCAGCGCGCCGCCGCCGCCGCCCTCGCCGCCGCCCTGCGCCATCCCCTCGCCCGCGCCGAGCATCGCCTTGCCGGCCGCGAACTGCTGGAACCCCTGCATGCCGCCCGCCATGCGGACGTACGCCGCGTCGGTGTACAGCTTCTTGAGGTTCTTCTCGTCCTCGTCCTTGATGCCGAGCACGAAGTTGCCGAGCTGGGGCACGCGCACGCCGTACTGCTCGACGTACTTCTTGACCCCGGCGAGCACCGTCGCCTCGATCTCCTCGGTGTAGGCGCCGGACACGACGTCGAGCAGCGGCCACTTCTGCTTGACGATCAGCTCCGCGGTCTGATCCCGGATCACCTTGAGCACCTGCTGCTTGAACCACGAGAAGAACGACTCGTTGTCGGTCTGCGCCATGCCGACGAGGCCGATGATCAGCGTCTCGGGATCGACGATCTGGATCGAGAACTCGCCGTGGACCATCGTCTCGACCGGCACCCCGGACTTCGGATCCTCGACCGAGCCGATGCGGCCGCCGAACTTGATGCTCGGGAAGAGGCGCGTGGAGACGAAGAACACCTCGGAGATGAGCACGTTGCCGCCCGTGAACGAGTCGACGAGGTTCGACAGGAACGGGATGTTCGACGTGTCGAGCGTGTGGCGGCCAGGCGGCAGCTTGCCGACGACCTTTCCGTCCTTGAAGAAGATCGCCACCTCGTCCGAGTCCACGGTGAGCTGCGAGAACTTCGGGATCGTCTGGTCCGGGTGCTTGTAGAGCGCGAACCCCTTGGCCGTGTCCGGCCGCGCGATCATCAGCTCCTGGACGCCCTTCTTGATGAAATTGATGAGACCCATCTTCGACTCCTCTCGACCTCGTCGGGCGCGCGAGCGGCGCGCCGCATTCTCTCCCGAGGCGGAAAGGAAACTATAGTGCCCGCGCGAAATCCGGTCAACGCGGGCGGGCGGGGGCTGGGAAAAGGTTCGCCGAGGTCAGGCGGGCTTGACGACGAGGGCGCCGCCGTCGGCCGCGAGCGCCACCTTGCCGCCGCGGGCGATCTCGCCCGAGAGGACGAGGCGGGCGATCGGCCCCTCGACGAGGCGTTGGATCGTGCGCCGCATCGGCCGCGCGCCGAGCTCCGCGTCGAACCCGCCCGCGTCCGCGAGCGCCTCGACCGCGCCGGCCTCGACGATCAGCTCCACGCCGTGCTCCTTGGCGAGCTGCGCCGCCACGCGGGAGAGCATGAGCCGCGCGATCTCGAAGACCTGCTCACGCTCGAGCGGCTCGAACACGAGCGGCTCGTCGATGCGGTTCCACAGCTCGGGCGGGAGCGCCGCGCGCGCCGCCTCGAGGATCGCGTCGCGGACCCCCCGGGCGGCCCGTTCGTCACGGCCGCCGCCGCTCGCCGCGAACCCCATGCGCCGCTTCGGGCCCGCGAGCTCGCGCAGATCCGCGCCGAGGTTGCTCGTCATGGCGATCACCGCGTTCCCGAAGTCGACCGTGCGGCCGCGGCCGTCCGTGAGCCGGCCGTCGTCGAGCACCTGCAGCAGGATCTGGACGACGTCGCGGTGCGCCTTCTCGATCTCGTCGAGCAGCACGAGGCAGTACGGGCGGTGACGGACGGCCTCGGTGAGCTGGCCGCCCTCCTCGTGCCCGATGTAGCCCGGCGGCGCGCCGACGAGCCGCGCCACCGCGTGCGCCTCGGAGAACTCGGTCATGTCGAGCCGCACCATGGCGCTCTCGTGGGCGAACAGGATCTCGGCGAGCGCCTTCGCGGTCTCGGTCTTGCCGACGCCGGTCGGCCCGAGGAGGAGGAACGAGCCTATCGGCCGTCCGGTCCGAAAGCCGGCCGCGTTGCGCCTGAGCGTCTCCGCGATCGCCGTGAGCACGCCCCCGTGCCCGACGATGCGCGCCCCGAGCTCGCGCTCGAGGTCGAGCAGCTTCTGGCGGTCGCTGCTCGTGAGCCGCTCGGCCGGCACGCCGATCTGCTCGGCGAGCACCGAGGCGACGTCCGCCGCCGCGACCTCGGCCGCGCCCGACCGCTTGGCCCGCGCCCCCGCGAGATCGATGAGGCCGATCGCCTTGTCGGGCAGGGCGCGCTCCGGCAGGTACCGCGCCGACATCCGCACCGCGCCCGCGATCGCCTCCGCGCTGTACGCCACCTTGTGGTGCGCCGCGTACGCCGGCGCGACGCCGGTCACGATGCGCACCGCCTCGCCCTCGCTCGGCTCGCCGACGTCGACCGCCGTGAAGCGGCGCGCGAGCGCCGGATCCGACGACACGTGCCGCGCGTACTCCTCGTCGGTCGTGGCGGCGATGCACGGCAGCTCGCCGCGGCCGATCGCGGCCTTGAGATCCTCCACCGCCTCTGCGCCGTCGTGCGTCGCGAGCAGGGCGTGCAGCTCGTCGAAGAACAGCACGATGCGGCCCTGCGCGCGCGCCACCTCGACCTTGATCCCCTCGAGCCGCTCGCCGAGCGCGCCGCGCAACGTCGTCCCGGTCAGGAGATCGCTCGGCCGCACCTCGATGATCACGCGGTCCTCGAGGCCGGGCGCCGCGCCGCGCGCCAGCCCGAGCGCCAGCCCCTCGACGATCGCGGTCTTGCCGACGCCGGAGGGCCCGACGAGGCACGGGCAGTTGGCCCGCCGCTTGTTGAGCACGTCGGCGATCCGCGCCATCTCGTTCTCGCGCCCGACGATCTCGTCGAGGCGACCCTCGGCGGCGGCGGCGGTCAGGTTGCGGCCGAGCCCCGCGAGGAGCGGGTACTCCTTGGGATCGACGGCGAAGCGATCTGCGTCCAACGTGCGCGCTGGCGTCGGCACAGGCGCTTCCCTTTGCGGCGTCTCCCGCTTCGGCGCCCCCTCCTGCGGTGCGCGCTCGCGGAGGTTCCGCGTCCTGCGCTGGGCCTGCTCGATGTGCGAGCCGACGTCCCGCGGCACGCGCGTCGGGGCGATCTCGCCCGCGGGCCTCCTGCCTCTCACCGCCGGCTCCGGCGGCGGGGCCTCGCGCCTCCTCGCCCGCCGTTCGCGGACCGGCGACCTTCCCTCCATCGTGCGGATCTTGAGCTGCTTGGCCGGCGGCAGCGCGTCGGTCCTCGCCCCCGTCGGCGGGCGCTTCGGCGCCCCGGGCACGTCGTCGTGCTCGGCGCGCTCGCGGGTGAGCCCGGTCGTCATGTTGCGCAGCGCCTGGTTGCGGATGAGGTCGATGTTCAACCCGGCGCGGGAGAGGACGGCGTACGCCGCGCACTCCCGCACGGTGGCGAGCGCCGCGAGCAGGTGGAGGGCGGTCGGCGGCGAGCCCTCGCGGATCGTGGCTGCGTACTGTTTCGCCTTGGCCTCCACCTCGGCGAGCACGCCCGTCGGCTCGGCGTCGGCCTCCCGGATCGCGGCGCGCAGCGACGTCTCCGTCAGGCCGCGCAGCGACAGGGTCTTGGCCGCGGTGCCGGTCCCCGTGAAGACGGCGAGCAGCAGGTAGCCGGTGTCGAGGCGGCCCTTGCCGCTGTCGGCGAGCTGCGCGGCCCTGGCCGCTATCTCCTGCATCGATTCGGGGTTTGAAATCGTCATTTGTTCAATGTTTACAGTGTGTTACGAATCTCGCACGAGTATGCCACAGAACCGTTTCGCGCCGCAAATTTTGGGCGCTCGACCGGCGCCGAAAGGCGATGAGAATGTGCGCCGCAAATCGAATAGAGCGCGGCCGCGCCCGTCCAATTCGACACGCGCTCGAATAGGGTATGGTGGCCCCGGGGACGAGCGGTTAAAGTGATCCTGGGCGGAACGGTACCGGCTCCGCCACAACCGAGGAGGATTCGCCATGTCGCATCGAGCTCGGATCGTCGCCGCATCTTTCGTCGCGCTCTTCGTCGTCGTCGTGGCCGGCGAGGTGATCGCGCGCCGGGCGGAGGACGCCTTCGCGGGCAAGGTGATCATCCTGAAGAAGCGGCCGCCCGCGACGTTCAAGTCCGCGGACGGCTTCGTCCAGTTCCTCCACGCGAACCAGATGCGCGTCGTCTACGCGGACGCGGACACCACGTGGTCGTTCGAGACGATGGCGTTCTTCCGACGCGCGCTCGGCGACTACGAGGTCGAGATGGTGTTCTACGACGTCAAGAACGGCTCGAGCCCGAGCAGCCGTCGCTTCGTCGACTCGTACACGCAGTACACCCAGGACAGGAACACGCGCAGCCTCTCGGGCAAGTGCCACCTGATCCGGCCGAGCTTCGACGCGGGCAAGGAGTACATGATCGTCGTCCAGCACAAGGGCGACGAGCTCGCCAAGGGGTTCTTCTCGACAAAAGGGATCTCCCAGTCGCAGATCGACGACCAGCTGCGCGCCGACGCCGAAGTGAAGAAGATGGAACAGTCGATGAAGGAGCTCGAACAAAAGGTGAAGGAGCAGGAAGAGGCCGCCAAGAAGAAGCAGGAAGACTCCAAGGCCGCCGAGGACCTTTTCTAGCCCCTCCCCCGCACCCTCTCCCGTTAGCCCTCTCCCGTGATAAGGTGTCCCGCATGGACGTCCTCGCGCTCCTCGACGCCGTCGACAGAGGTGAATTCGCGCCGGTCTACTTCGTGCACGGCAAGGAGCGGTTCCTCGTCGAGCAGCTCGTGACGAAGCTGCGCGACGCGCTCGTCAAGGGGCCGATGGCGGGGTTCAACTTCCGGCGGGTGCGGGCCAAGGACACCACGGGCGCCGAGATCTCGGCCGAGGCGCGCGCCGTGCCCATGATGTCCTCCCACAGGCTCGTGGTCGTCGACGACGCGGACAAGCTCAAGGCGGAGGACTGGGACGCGCTCGAGGGGTACCTCGCGGCGCCGATCCCGGAGACGACGGTCGTGTTCCTCGCCGAGAAGTTCGATCTGCGCCGCAACCCGTTCTCCCGCGCGAACAAGCGCAAGGAGATCCACGCCGCGGAGCCGCTCACCGAGAAGAGCCTGCCGGCGTTCGTCCGCGGCCGCGCGAAGGCGCGCGGCGTCCAGCTCGGGCCGGGCGCGGACTCGGCGATCGCCTCGGCGATCGGGGCGGATGCGGCGGCGATCGACGACGCGGTCGTCCGGCTGGGCCTGTACGCGGGCCCGGGCGGGACGGCGCGGGAGGAGGACGTGGCCGAGGTCGTCACGTCGGTGCGCCAGCGGTCGGTCTTCGACCTCGTCGACGCGATCGGCGGACGGAAGCGCGCGGAGGCCGTGGCGCTGCTCGAGCGGCTGCTCGCCGCCAGGGAGGAGCCGCTCAGGCTGCTCGCCCTCCTCGCCCGGCACTATAGGCAGCTGCTCGCGGCCCGCATCGAGGTGCACCGCGGGACCGGAGAGGCGGAGCTCGCGTCGAGGCTCGGCGTGCACCCGTTCGTCGCGAAGAAGCTCGCGGCGCAGTGCGGGCGGTTCAGCGGCGCGGAGCTGGAGACGGCGCTCGCGCGGCTCGCCCGCGCGGATCTCGACCTCAAGTCGAGCCGGAGACCTTCGAACCTGATTCTCGAAGAGGCGGTGGTAGGGCTCGCGCTCGGCGCGTGACGGGCGCTACTGGAGCTTCGCCACGGCGACCGTGAGGCGCGAGATCTTGCGGGACGCGGCCTTGCGCGGCACGACGCCCTTCGTCACGGCCTTGTCGAGCTGCCGCACGGCCTCGCCGAGCGCCGCCTTCGCCTTGTCCTTGTCGGCGGCCTCGATCGCGTTCGCGACGCTCTTCACGAACGAGCGAACGGTCGAGCGGACGTGCCGGTTGCGCGCCGTGATCCTGAGCCTCTGCCGGTTCCTCTTCTTCGCCTGCGGATGGTTAGCCACTTGCCGTTCTCCCTTCAAATAGCCGCAAACGCTTACCCTTGCGGGGCGGGAATGTCAAGGCGCGCTACAGCAGCGCGGTGGAGAAGTAGCGCTCCGCGCGATCCGGGAGCACGGTGACGACCGAGGCGTCCGGGCCGAGGAACGCCGCCTCGCGCAGCGCGGCGAAGACGTTGGCGCCCGAAGAGGTGCCGACGAGGAGCCCCTCCTCGCGCGCGAGCCGCCGCGTCACCGCGACCGCCTCGTCGTCCGTGACCTCGACGACGTGGTTGATGATCTTGACGTCGAGCACCGTGGGGATGAAGCCGTCGCCGATCCCCTGGATCTGGTGCAGCCCGGGCTCGTGGCCGAGCAGCGCCGAGACGTTCTTCGGCTCCACGGCGATGATCCGCACGTCCGGGTTCTTCTCCTTGAGGAACTTGCCCACGCCCGCGAGCGTGCCGCCGGATCCGACCCCGGCGACGAACGAGTCGACCCGGCCGCCGCTCTGCTCCCAGATCTCGGGGCCGGTCTCGAGGTAGTGCACCTCCGGGTTCGCCGGGTTCTCGAACTGCTGCGGGATCCACGCGCCCTCGATCTCGTCGCGCAGCGCGTACGCCTTGCGCAGCGCGCCGTCGAGCGACTCCGCCGCGGGCGTCAGCACGCACTCGGCGCCGAACGCGGAGATCACCTTCTTGCGCTCCTCGCTCATGTTCTCCGGCATGCACAGGATCACGCGGTAGCCGCGCCGCACGCCGACCATGGCGAGGCCGATCCCCGTGTTGCCGGAGGTCGCCTCGACGATCGCCCCGCCGGGCTTGAGCTTTCCGTCGCGCTCGGCGACCTCGATCATGTGCCTGGCCGGCCGATCCTTGACCGAGCCGCCGGGGTTCAGGAACTCGGCCTTGCCGAAGACGCGGCCGCCGCCCATGCGTTCGAAGCGGATGAGGGGCGTGTTTCCGATGAGATCGAGCAGGGATGTCGTGGGCATGGTGAACCTCTCTTTTCCGCCGCGCATTCTATCGACTGCGAGGGGAAACCGCAAAAGCGCAGTTTGACGTCCGCGCGGAGGGCCCGTATCTTGCGGGGCATGCACGCGGCCGATCCGGAGCTCGTCGCAAGGTACTTCGATCACGGCGCGACGTCTTTCCCGAAGCCCGCCGGCGTGGCGCCCGCGATCACGCGCTACATCGACGGTTGCGGCGGCACGTACGGCCGCGCGGCGTACGGCCAGGTGCAGGACGCCTCGCGCCTCGTGTTCGGCGCCCGCGAGCGGCTCGCCCGGGCGTTGGGGGTCTCGGACTCGTCGCGCGTCGTGTTCACGCTCAACGCCACGCACGCCCTGAACCTCGCGATCCAGGGGCTCGCCCGGCAGGGCGGCGTCGTCCTCGTCTCGCCGCTCGAGCACAACTCGGCGATGCGACCGCTCGCCGCGCTCGGCGCGCGCCTCGGGCTGCGCACGGTGACGATGCCCCACGGCGAGGACGGCCGCGTGAAGCCCGAGGAAATATCGATCCCCCGCGGCACGTGCCTCGCGGTCGTGAGCCACCAGTCCAACGTCAACGGCGTCGTCCAGCCGCTCGCGGCGATCCGATCGCGGCTCGACGACGTGCCGCTGCTCGTCGACGCGGCCCAGTCCGCGGGCGAGCTCCCGATCGACGCCGAGCGCGGCGGGCTCGATCTCGTCGCGCTGTCCGGCCACAAGCACCTGCTCGGCCCGACGGGCGTCGGCGCGCTCTACGTGCGCCCCGGGCTCGCGCTCCCGGCGCTCATGCCCGGCGGGACGGGTAGCCGCTCGGACAGCCTGGAGCAGCCCGAGGCGATGCCCGACGCGCTCGAGTCCGGCACGCCCAACGTCGCGGGGCTCGCGGGGCTCGGCGCGGCGCTCGAGTTCCTCGAGGCGAACGGCCCCGGCCCCGGCGCCCGCCCCGCCCGGCTCGCCGTTGAGGCGCTGCGCAGGATCCCCGGCGTCCGGGTGATCGCGGCCTCGGATCCCCTGCACCAGGGCGGCCTCTTCTCGTTCACGGTCGACGGGACCCCGCCGTCCGAGATCGCGAGGTTCCTGTACGCCCGGCACCGCATCGCCGTGCGCGCCGGCCTGTGCTGCGCGCCCGCCGCGCACGCCGCGCTCGGCACGAAGGCGGGAGGCGGCGCCGTGCGCGTCTCGTTCGGGCGCTTCCACGACGACGGGGCGGTCGCGCGGATCGCCACCGCGGTCGCCGACGCGGTGCGCAACCGATGATCCTCTTGTTCGAGAGCGTGCACCGGGTCATCCAGGCGGAGGCGTCCCTCACGCGCGCCGGGGTCCCGTGCGCGCTCCTCCCGACGCCCAAGGAGCTGTCGGCGGAGTGCGGGATGTGCGTCGAGGTGGACGCCGCGGATCTCGCCGCGGCCCGCGCCGCCCTCGGCCCGCTCGCAGTGACCGTCGTCGGGGAGGATCTGCCGTGAGGGATCCGACGTCGCGGCTGCTCGCGCGGGGAGGCCGAGCCTTCGGGCTCGCGGCGATCGCGCACGCCCGCGGCCGGCGGGCCGGGCGGGAGCCGTGGCACCTCGTCTCCCACGATCTCGGCGCCGCGGCGGACCAGATCCTCGCCGAGCTCGAGGCGGTGGTGCCCGACGACGCCCTCGCCAGGGCGATCGGCGCGGCCATGGGGGAGGCGCCCGCCACCGCCGAGCCGCCCTGGACGGCGGCGCTCGTCGCCGATCCCGGGGCGTTCGCGCGCGTCGGAAGCGCCGCGGCCGCCTGCTGGCCCGCGGGCTTTGCGCTCCGCATGCCCGACGGCGATCGCGGGCGGGGGATCGCCGCCGTCGCGTTCGCGCTGTGCCGCAGCATCGACTCCGCGCGATCGCTCGCGGCGAAGCTCTGCGCGGAGGACGGCGTCGCCCTCGTCCGCGCCGCGCGGCTGTGCGGGGCGCTCGCGCGCCCGGGCGAGCCGAGCGCGATGCGCGCCTGCGTCCGGGCCGCGCTCGAGGAGGGGGGGATCGATGGGCCGCGTGATTAGGCGCGACGCGCTCGTCGGGGAGCCGATCCGGCTGAGCGCCGAGGCCGCGCGCCGCGCGGAACGGGTGATCGACGACGCGGCGGCCGGGGAGCGGATCGCCCGCGACCGGGGGCTCGTCGCCGAGGTCGCGGCGCACATGGCCGAGCGGATCGTGGGCGACGCCCTCGAGCGCCGGCCGGCGCTGCTCGACGCCCTGTTCGAGCGGGCGCTCGCCGAGATCGGCGCCCTGCGGCCGGCCCGCATCCGCGTGCACCCCGAGGACCGGGCGCGCACGGGGATCGACGCGGCAGCGGCGGCGCGGGGGATGGAGGTCGCCGACGACCCGTCGGTGGGCCGGGGCGGCTGCGTGGTCGAGGCCCGCGGCGCGTCGTCCGATCACCGCCTCGAGGTCCTGCTCGAGGCGCTGCGCGCGGCGGCCGAGGGGACGAGCCGTGACTGAGCGGGCGCGCGGCGAGGCGAGGAGCCCCGTGCTGAACGTCGCGCTCTTCATCATCACCGTCGTCACCGTGTTCATGGCCGGCGCCGTCTACCTGCCCGCGCAGACGCTCTTT
The DNA here is from genome assembly GCA_023229365.1 of Pseudomonadota bacterium. Classification (NCBI taxonomy): domain Bacteria; kingdom Pseudomonadati; phylum Pseudomonadota; species Pseudomonadota bacterium. The sequence continues at coordinate 41,675 of JALNZK010000028.1, forward strand.
GGGATGGCCCGCAACGGCCTCGAGTTCACCGCGGCGCTCATGGGGATCCTCGTGTGCCACGAGGCCGGCCACTACGTCGCGGCGCGGCGGCGGCGCATCGACGCGTCGCTGCCCTACTTCATCCCGGTGCCGCCGTTCCTCTCGATGTTCGGGACGTTCGGCGCGATCATCCTGATGCGCGGCCGCATCCGCTCGCGGGACGCGCTCATCGAGGTCGGCGCCGCCGGGCCGCTCGCGGGCATGGCCGTGGCCGTGCCGCTCCTCTTCGTCGGGCTCGCCGACTGCCCGGTCGGCCCGATCCCGACCGAGGGGTTCATCGAGGGGCAGTCGCTCCTATACATGCTCGCCAAGCACGTCGTGCTCGGGCCGATCCCGCAGGGCTACGACGTGTACATCGACCACTCGCCGCTCGCGTGGGCCGGCTGGATCGGGTTGCTCGTCACCATGCTCAACCTGCTGCCGATCGGCCAGCTCGACGGCGGGCACGTCTTCTACGCCCTGTTCGGCGATCTCCACGCTGCGGCCTCGCGCTGGTTCCTGCGCGGCCTGTTCGCGCTGGGCGGGGCCGTGGTCATCGCCCTCGGCATGGACGCGTGGTCGCTCGGCCTGCGCGGCGAAGAGCTCGTTTACGCGGCGCTGCCGGGCGCGCCCTGGCTGCTCCTCGGCACGATCCTCCTCGTCTTGAACCGCGGCACGCGTTTTCGGCACCCGCCCACGGACGGCGGTGCGCTGTCGCCCGGCCACGCCGCGGTCGGCGTCCTGTGCCTCGTCGTGTTCGTCGCGACGTTCATGCCGATCGTGATGCGGCCGATCCTCTAGGTCAGTCGACGTCGACCTGCGCGTCCGGCGCGGCGAGGCGGAGCTTGGGCGTGTCGAGGTTGCCGATGCCGTGGCGCCAGTACTCGAGCTCGAGCCCGGGCGCCTCGGCGAACGGCAGGCGGTCGGGCAGCGCGACGTCGAGCTCGCCCGTCTCGGGCAGCCCGAACGCGGGCGCGCACTCGAAGACCTCGATCTCCACAGTCGCGTCCGGATCCTTCGCCGACGCCTCCTCGACGCCGTGCCGCAGCGCGGCGACCGCGCCGCGGAGGCACGCCAAGGAGAGCGGGGTCGATGGCGCGCACTCGACGGCGTACCAGCCCCTGCCGCCGACGAGCGCCTTGCACTCGGCGGTGTCCGGCTCGAACGCGATCGCGAAGCCCTCGCCCTTCCAGGCGGCGGCGCCGCGCCACGTGCGGACGCTGCCGCTCTGCTCGCGGGTCGTCTCGTCGTCCATCCCCGGCCGGAACCGCGCCACGCTCGGACCGAACGCGTGGGACCTGCCGGCGTCGACGCGGAGCTGCGCCGCGCCCGACGGCTCGAGGACGAGCTCGTACTTCGCGCTCCAGCCGTCGCTCTCGAACGACTGCGAGCACGAGATCTCCTCGCTCAGGCTGTACGCGAACCGCAGCGCGAGCGGCGCGTCGATCGGCCTGGCCAGGGGATCGGGCGCTCCCGCGCCGGCGTCCTCCGGCGCCGCTCCCATCATTCCCGTGCTTCCCATGCCTCCCATCGGAGCCGACTCCGGCGCCTTCCCGGCCCCGCACGCCACCAGCAACGCGGCGAGCGCCGCGAGCCCGCGGATCATTCGAGCGGTTCCGTGGAGCGCACCGTGGGCTCGACGATCGGCGAGGCGTCGACGACGGAGATCGACCGCTCGTGGAGGGAGCGCACGCCGTCGCCGTCGAGATCTCCCTCCGCCTGGCAGGTCACGGTGTCGCCCTCGCGCAGGACCCTGTAGCGGTAGTAGTGCGGATCGGGCACCGAGAAGCCGATGGCGTTCCACGGCGGCGCGCTCCACAGCGCCGGGTTCGGCGGGTACTTCTCCCGTCCCGGCGGGTCGGCGGGCGTCCAGTCGCCGCCCTCGGGGAGCGCCCCGTTGAACGCCTGGTAGGCGACCACCAGATCGGCGCAATGCCCGACGTTGAGCTCCGCCTCGACGACCTTTGCGCGCTTCATGTAGTTGATGAAGGACGGGATCGCGATGGCGGCCAGGATCCCGGCGAAGACGACGCTCGTCGCGATCGCGGCGATGGCGAAGCCCATCCCGCGGAGCCGGCCGCGCGAGGCGCCGACGACGACGCACGCGGCGATCCCGAGCAGGAGCCCGAGCGGCGCGAACACGAACGCGAAGACGAACGCCAGGATCGCGAGCACCGACGTGCGGGACTTGGGCCTGGGCGCGTCGATCACCGCGGGCGGCGCGTACGGATCGCTCATCGTCATGGGTGACCTCCTGTCGCTGCGGCGACGATCGAGCCGAGCACAAAGGCGCAAGGGCGTCAACGGCGACAAGGACGACACAGCCTAGAATCGGACGAGCCCGAGCGCCGAGTGCTCGGCGATCCTATCGAAATCCACGTCCAGCGTGAGCAAACCGGCGTTCGAGTCGATGCAGGCGGCGGCGATGAGGCAGTCGATCGTGCCGCGGATCGTCACGCCCTTGCGCCGGAGCGACCGAAACAGCTGGGCGGCCCGCACGTGGGTGTCGAACGAGGGCTCGAGGATGGGCAGGCGCGAGAGCAGCGCGAGCGCGCCCTTGAATCCCGCGTCGGACTTGAAGCCCTGGAGCGTCTCGGTGACGATGACGGGGGCTATCGCGATGGGCTCGGCGGTCTCGAGCGCGGCGGCGAGACGATCCGTGATAGGCGAAGCGTCGCCGTTGAAGAAGGCGCCCCACGCCGAGGTGTCGACGACGATCACGCCCGACCGCTCCGCAAAGCGTCCGTGTCCCCGCCCCAGGGCAGCCGCCCCCTGAGCTCGAGGAGCGCGGCGTACACCTCCGCCTGGTCGACCAGGCTGCGCAGCGCGATGTCCACCACCTGCCGCTTCGTGCGCGCCCCGGTCACCTTCATGGCGCGGCGGACCAGCTTCTCGTCGAGGACGATGTTCGTGCGTTCCATGGCGGGGCCTCCGTTCTTCATACACCTAATCTAACCGTTTAGGTGTATACGGGCAAGACGCTTCGAACCCCGTCGCTCGCGGAAAGCGCGTTCCTCTTAATCCGCCGCGCTATTTGTGTCACACTCACACGACTCGAGGAGGAGCCGCGCCCGATGACCGAGAAACCGAAGCGACCGGCGGGCGACGACGATCTCGAGTTCGATCTCGAGGCGATCACCCGCGGCAACCGGCCGCCGCCGCCGCCACCCGATCCGGGCCGTGCGGACGGCGCGGCAGAGGCGGTGTTCGGGCTGCCGTCCGCGAGGCGGCAGGCCGAGGCGGCGGACCGGCTGATCGGCTCGATGGGCAAGGCGGGCACGCCCATCAAGGCCGACGGCGGCATGCTCGGCAAGATCCTCGTCGACAACGGCTTCCTCACGCCGAAGCAGCGCGACGAGTGCCTCGCGCTCCAGGCCAGGCCGGGCAACGCGCTGCCCTTCGGCGAGATCGCGATCGAGCAGTGCTTCATCTCGCGCGAGCTCCTCGACCGCGTGCTCGAGGCGCAGCGCAGCTACAACGCGGGCGTCCACCGCAGGGCCTCCGTCGCGCCGCCGGCGCCCCCCGCGCTCGCCGCGCCGAACGCCGAGAAGATGCGCGACGTCGGCCAGATGCTGATCTGGCTCGGCTCGACCCTCAAGCACCAGGCGAGCGACCTGCACCTCATGTCGGGAAAGCCGCCGATCCTGCGCCAGCACGGCAACCTCGTCCCGTCGAAGGACAAGCCGATCGACGCCGCCGCGGCCGAGGGCCTGCTCACCTCGCTCCTGACCGCCGAGGAGCGGCGCGCCCTCGAGCACGACCACAGCGTGACCAAGTGCCTCGACCTGCCCGGCGGCGCCCGCGCGCGGGCCTGCATCTTCCGCCACATGCGCGGCACGAACGGGGTGTTCCGCCTGATCCCCGACCGCGTGCCGTCGCTGGTCGCCTTGAACCTGCCGCCGGTCCTGGGCAAGTTCACCACCTACGCCCAGGGCCTCGTGCTCGTGACCGGGCCGATCGGCTCGGGCAAGACCACCACCCTCGCGGCGCTCGTCGACATCATCAACAGCGAGCGGCACCAGCACATCATCACCATCGAGGATCCCATCGAGTTCGTGCACGCGAACCGCGCCTCGCTGATCACGCAGCGCCAGGTCGGGCGGCACACCGGCGGCTTCGCCGTGGCGCTGCGGGCGGCGCTGCGCGAGGACCCCGATGTGATCGTCGTCGGCGAGATGCACGATCGCGAGACCGCGCAGCTGGCGGTCACCGCCGCCGAGACGGGGCACCTCGTGTTCGCCACGCTGCACACGCAGAACGCGATCCGCTCGATCAACCGCGTGCTCGATCTCTTCCCGGCTGAGGAGCAGGGGCAGGTGCGCACCGTGCTCGCCGAGACTTTGCGCGGCGTGGTCTCCCAGCAGCTCGTGCCGCGGGCCGACGTCCCCGGCCGGGTGCCGGTCGTCGAGCTCCTGTTCGTCACCCCCGCGATCCGCAACCTGATCCGCGAGCAGAAGGTGCACCAGATGAAGAACGCGCTGCGCATCAGCCGGGCGATCGGCAACCTGTCGGTCGAGGACCACGCGGCCGAGCTCCTCGCGCAGAAGCTGATCAGCGAGCAGGCGTTCAAGCTGCTCAAGGGGCAATAGGGGCGAGGCGATGGCACAGATCGACGTCCTGCTCAAGAAGATGTCGGAGATCGGGGCCTCGGACCTGCACCTCTCGGCGGGCGAGCCGGTCCGCATGCGGGTCGACGGCGAGCTCAAGCGCTTCGCCGAGAAGCCCCTCGACCCGGAGAAGCTCGCGGGCCTGATGCAGGAGATCTGCCGCGAGGATCAGTGGCGCGCGTACTCGGGCAGCCACGAGCTCGACTTCGCCTACGGCGTGCCGGGGGTGGGGCGCTTCCGCTGCAACTACCTGCGCCAGCAGCGAGGCCCGGGGGCGGTGTTCCGCATCCTGCCCGAGGAGATCCAGAGCCTCGAGGAGCTCCTGATGCCGCCCGTCGTGCTCGACCTCCCGAGGCTGCGCTCGGGCCTGGTCCTGGTCACCGGCCCCACCGGCTCCGGCAAGTCGACGACGCTCGCCGCGATCATCGACAGGATCAACCGCGCCGCGACGCGCCACATCGTCACCGTCGAGGATCCGATCGAGTTCGTCCACCGGGACCTCAAGTCGCACATCGTCCAGCGCGAGGTCGGGCTGCACTCGCGGAGCTTCTCGGCGGCGCTGCGCGACGCGCTCCTGCAGGATCCGGACGTGGTGCTCGTCGGCGAGATGCGCGACCTCGAGACGATCTCGCTGGCGGTCACGGCCGCGGAGATGGGCGTGCTGATCCTGGGCACGCTGCACACGAACAGCGCGGCCAAGACGTTCGACCGCATCATCGACGTCTTCCCGGCGGTCCAGAAGGATCAGATCCGCGGCATGCTCGCCGAGTCGCTGCGGGCGATCGTGGCCCAGACGCTCCTCAAGCTCTCCGGCAAGTCCGGTCGCGTCGCGGCGGTGGAGATCCTGCTCGGCGGCCCGGCCCTCGGCGCCATCATCCGCGAGGGCAACGCGTCCAAGATCCTCTCGTACATCGAGTCGGGCCACGGCCGCGGCATGCAGACCATGGACGAGGCGCTCGTCGACCTCGTGCAGCGCGGCGCGGTCGACGTCCGCGAGGCGTACCTCAAGTGCCACGACAAGACGCGCTTCGAGGCGTGGGCCGCGAAGCAGGGGCTCGTGCTGGAGTAGCCGCCCGCCGGACGATCTAGAAGCCGTTCACGATCTCGCCCAGCATGTTGCCGCTCGCGAGCAGGAGCAGGCTTACCGCGAAGAACACCGCGCAGACGATCACGGCGATCATCCCGGTGGTGCGGGCGGTCTTCAGGAACTTCGCCGAGCTCTCCGCGTACTCGCCCGGGTGACGCCGCAGCTCTGCGTCCAACCGCTTCCCCCGGCTCAGGGCGACGGCGCCCATGACGAGGGACGGGACGAACAGCACCCAGCCGAACAGCGGCACGATGCTGAACCAGCAGTGGAAAACGGCGATGATGCCGAGCGCCTTGGCGCCCGCGCTGCCCGGGATCGGCTTGAGGCCGGCCGGCGCGGGTCGAACGATGGGGTCTTCCATGTGTGATTGCCTTTCCTCTCCCGGTGCCCCCCGGCCCACACTACCTCAGCGGCCTCCCCGCCCGCAACGCCGCCGTCGGACGCCGCGGCTTCGAGCTGTTTCCAGGGCGGATGTGCTCGGCCCCGCCGCGAGATGGATTCGTCCCCCCGGTGGGTCTCGGCGGTTCTCTGTGGGGGGTTTAGGGAAGGGAAGGTCGGGGTCGTCCGCGTCAGGCCGCTTCATCCTGGACCTTCTTGGCCCGGACGGACGAGCGGTGGAAACGCTCGAGCTCGGCCGTCACCGCCTTGTCGTTGCGGAACACGGCGCGGGCGGCGCGCAGCGCGGTGACGAACAGCGTGAAGCGGGCGAGCTGCGCGAGGCCGAACTTCTCGTGCATCGCCGCGTACTCACGGCGCAGCGCGTCGTGCTCGGCGCGCTCGGTGCGCTGCTCCTCGGCGCCGGCGATCAGCGCCGTGGTGTCCACGCCCGAGAACTCCCAGCCCTTGGACTGGAACAGCCGGGCAAGGCCGTCGAGGTCGTCGTCGAACGTCTTTGCGGGGTAGTAGGTCTTCTTGAGCGCCATGACGGACTCCTTTTGCCCCCGCGTCTCGCGGCGGGCGTCGATACCGAACCACCGGTTGACGGATCGGCCGGCCCGAGTTCGTTGGGCCGTTGATCCGGCTTTTTGCAATCTCGATGCCAAGACGCTCGCGGCGCGGATCCGAGCTGTGCGAACGATCCCCGCTTCCTTGAAAATGATCCCCGCTTCCTTCAAAACGATCCGCGCTGCGTTTGAAGAGATCCGCGCTTCTCTGAAAATGATCCCCGCTTCCTTCAAAACGATCCGCGGATCGCACACGCAGGAAGATTTTGCGCAGCGCACGGATCCGCGCATCGCTTCAAAAGATCGCCGGAACATTTCAAACGAAGCCGCGTGCGTTTCGAACGTTCCGCGCATCCTTCGATCGGATGGCGCTTGGGTGGATCGTCGATGCGGCGAGCTCTCGAAACGTCTCGCCGAGCCCTGCAAACGACCCGCGAGACGGAGGGGGCGGCCGGGGGTGTGGTTTTTGGGATACAGTGTTGCAGAGAAGCCACAGCTCCGAGCGAAACACTCGTCCGAGCGAAGCCGGAATTCTGGAAAAGATATCGACAGGGTGGCTGCTGCTTGGGGCGCATCGATCAGGCGTAGGTTTTCCAGGTGCATGGCTCGACGCATCTGGCACCGCGCTTGCAAAAGCCGCAATTGCCCTGGGGTCGAACGAGAACACCGAAAAGGAGGGCTCCATGACCTACGTCAACAAGCGCGGCCAGAAGGTGCAGGTCGACATGGCTTTGCCCCAAAATTCGCCAATCCTCCCCAATTTTGAGTCAATTTCTTAATAAAAAGTCAGACGAGAATTGTATCGGTCTGGGCGATGTAAATGTTCTATGGGGTCTGGTCTACGAGGTCATGCATTCTACAAGCGTAGGGTTCTAAATCCAGAACTATGCCTTCGGGGTTAGGGAGTTCATCAATATGCTGGTCATACCAAGAATTGACCTTGTTAATGAATTCC
>JALNZK010000029.1 GCA_023229365.1 Pseudomonadota bacterium
CCACGGACAGGAGCAGCGCCGCTGCGAGCGCGAGGAGGACGGCCACGGTGCGGGCGGCGCGGTTCATGCGGAAAACCTGCACACCGTTCCCCGTCTTGTCAAGGCGAGGTCATTTGACGACGCCGCGCGCGTCGGGGATACTCGCGCCGTGGCGGGACGCTTTCGCACCAGGATCAAGAAGCTCCAGCAGAACCTGAGCCTCAAAGGCGCGATCGTAGCGCTCGCCGTGGGGGTCATCTTCCCGGTCCTCTCGTCGACGTCGATCGGCATCGTCCTCCTCGCGATCGGCGAGAGCTCGCAGGAGACGGTGTTCGGCGCGCTCGTGCTCTCCTTCGCCGCGGCCGCGTTCGGCAGCGCCATCGTCGTGACCGTCCTCCTCGGCCGCCGCGCGCGCCTCGCGCGCCTCCAGACCGACTTCACGGCGAACATCACCCACGAGCTGCGGACGCCGCTCGCCGCGATCCGGATGTACGCGCAGACCCTGCAGCTGGGGCGCCTCGACGGCGATCCGAAGAAGACGGCGGAGAGCCTCGAGACGATCCTGCGCGAGACTACGTGGCTCGAGACGATGATCGATCGCGTGCTGTCCTGGCGGCGGGCCGCCGAGGATCGCGACGTCCTCGAGATGCGGCGGGCCCCGCTCGTCGAGACGGTCCGCGGGGCGATCGCGCGGTTCGAGCGGATGGTCGCCCCGGGCGAGGTCGCGCTCGACGTCGATCTGACGAGCGCGTCGCCCGTCGACCACGACGAGAACGGCATCGCGTCGGTCACGCTCAACCTGCTCATCAACGCCTACAAGTACACCGGGACGGAGAAGCGGATCCGCGTGTCGGTCCAGGACGTCGGCGAGTTCGTCGAGCTCGCCGTCGGCGACAACGGGATCGGCATCCCGAAGAAGGAGGTCGCCCGGATCTTCGAGCCGTTCTACAGGGCCGACGCGGGCCAGCGCGGCACGTCGTCCGGCGCCGGCCTCGGGCTCGCGATCGTCCGCCACCTGGCGCTCGCGCACAAGGGCGAGGTCTACGTCGAGAGCGAGGAGGGCGTCGGCAGCCGCTTCTCGGTGAGGCTGCCGGTCGCTCCCCGGGAGAAGGAAGAGGAATGAGCGACACGGAGAAGGGGGTCAGGGAGCACGGGGACTTGACCATCCTCATCGTGGAGGACGACCGCGCGCTCCGCGAGGGGCTCGCGATGAACTTCCAGCTCCAGGGCTACCGCGTCGTCACGGCCGCCAACGGCGACGACGGGATGCGCATGGCGTTCGACGCGCGGCCGGACCTGATCGTCCTCGACGTCATGCTGCCGGGCTGGAGCGGCCTCGAGATCCTCGCCGAGATCCGCGCGAAGTCCGGGGACGTCCCCGTGATCATCCTCTCCGCCCGCGGCAAGACCGAGCACAAGCTCGAGGGGTTCGAGCTCGGCGCCGACGACTACGTTTCGAAGCCGTTCGAGCTCCCGGAGCTGCTGGCCCGCGCGGAGGCGCTCCTGCGCCGCTGGCGCCGCACCGACGAGCCGCCGATCCGGTTCGGCGAGGTCGAGATCGATCCGGTCGGCCGCACCGTCAAGGTGCGCGACGCCGCGGTGAGCCTCTCGGCGCGCGAGCTCGACCTGCTCCTCCTTCTCGCCCGCTCGCCGGGACGCCCGTTCTCGCGCGAGGCGATCCTCGACCGGATCTGGGGCTGGGGCTTCGACGGCACGGTGCGCACCGTGGACAACTTCATCATGGCGCTGCGCCAGAAGATCGAGGCGGATCCGTCGCGGCCGCGGCACCTCGTGACCGTCCGCCAGGTCGGCTACAAGCTCGAGCCCTGACCGGGGCGCCCGGCCGGCGCGCAAGAATCTCCCCCGCGCCGCCCCTTCATGGTATCAAGTGTGGTCATGAGAGGCCTCGTCGCGCTCGTCGCTCTCGCTCGCCCGAAGCAGTGGGTGAAGAACATCTTCGTCTTCACGGCGCTCATCTTCGCGCGGCACACGGAGGCCGGGGGCGAGCAGGTCAGCGCGATCACCGACGCGAGCGCGGTCGCCGACTCGCTGGTCGCCTTCGCGTGCTTCTGCCTGGCGTCGAGCGCCGTCTACTTCTTCAACGACTTCCGCGATCTCGAGGAGGATCGCTGCCACCCGGTGAAGCGGAACCGGCCGCTCGCGAAGGGCGACCTCCCGGCGTGGGTGGGGATCGCCGGGTTCGTCGTCTGCGCGGGAGGCGCGCTCGGCGCGGCGCTCGCGGCGCTCGGGGTCGTCGCCGCGGCGGTCGTCGGGACCTACGTCGCCCTCAACCTCTTGTACTCCGCCGGCCTGAAGCACGTGGTCATCATCGACGTGCTCATCATCGCCGCCGGCTTCGTCCTGCGGATCCTCGCCGGCGCCGCCGCGATCCCCGCGATGCCGTCCACGTGGCTCATCCTCTGCGCGATCACGATCTCGCTCTTCCTCGGGTTCACGAAGCGTCGCGCCGAGGTGGTGCTCCTCGGCGACAAGGCGCACGAGCACCGCCGCGTGCTCGCGCACTACTCGACCGCGTTCCTCGACCAGATGATCTCCATCGCGACCGCGGCGACGGTCGTCTGCTACATCCTGTACACGGTCGACGAGAGGACCCTCGATCTGGTGGGCTCGAGGCTCCTCATCCTCACGGTCCCGTTCGTGCTGTACGGGATCTTCAGGTACCTTTACCTCGTTTACCACGCCGAGGCCGGCGGCGATCCGACGCGCACGGTGTTCACCGACGTCCCGATGCTCCTCACGGGCGCCGGGTGGGCGGCCACGTGCATCACCGTGATCCTCTTCGGTCGCGGCATCATGGACGCGCTCGCCTGACGCGGCGCGCACGGAGAGGGTTCGCATGATTCGCGGGTTCGTTCTCTTGGGCGTCGCGGTGCTGTTCAACGGCGCCGCGAACGTGCTCATGAAGAAGGGCATGATCGGCGCGGATGCCGGCGGCGGCGCGGCCGCCATGATCAAGCACTACCTGACCTCGTGGCCGCTGATCGTCGGCCTCGTGCTCTTCGCCGTGAACGTCATCGCCTACACCCAGGCGCTGAGCCGCCTCCCGCTGTCGGTGGCCTACCCGATCATGGTCGCGCTCACCGGGGTCATCGTCATCACCGGATCGCACCTCCTCTTCAAGGAGTCGATCGGCTGGATCCAGTGGGCGGGCTACGTGCTGATCGTCGCCGGCGTCGTGTGCGTGGCGCGGTGATCCGCGCGGCGCACCAGGGCATCGCCCTCGCCGCCTGCGCCCTCTCGGCGCTCGCCGCGGCCTGCTCCGACGATCTGCGCCCGCTCCCGCCGGCGGATTTGGAGGCGCGCGCGGCCGTCCTCACGGAGGTGCAGGCTCGTCTCGCCGAGCTCCAGGGCGCGGACGTCTTGAAGGCCGTCTCCCTCCTGCGCCACGCGGATCACCGCGTGCGGCGCGCCGCCGCGCTCCGCCTCATGGAGATGGGGCCTGCCGCGGCCCCCGCCGTCGAAGATCTCGCGTCGGCGCTCGGGGACGAGGAGCCGCGAGTCCGCACCGCCGCCGCCCGCGCGCTCTCGAAGACCGGCTCTGCCGCGGCCGTCGAGCCGCTCGCCGCCTGCCTGGGCGACGGCGAGAGGCAGGTGCGGCTGTGGTGCTGGAAGGCGCTGCGCGGGCTCGGCGACGGGACGATCCCCGCGCTCGCGGACATGCTCGTGACCGGGAGCGAGATGCGGAAGCTCTCCTACAAGGACGAGGCCGGGCGCAAGCGCCACTGGCAGGACGAGCTGACGGAGCGGCTCGCGGCCGTGGGCGCGCCCGCGGTGGAGCCGCTCGCGGCCAAGATGGGGATCGAGGACCCGCAGCTCCGCGGCGCCCTGCTCCGGACCTTCGGCCTCATGGGCCCGGAGGGCAAGGGCGCCCTCCCCGTGGTGATCTCCCTCCTCGAGAACGCCGCCGACGCCGACACGCGCGTCCGCGCCATGCAGGCGATCGAGAAGATCGGGGATCTCCACCCGGACGTGATGCCGTCTTTGAGGCGCGCCGCCGAGTCGAAGGACAAGAAGATCTCGGCGCAGGCGACCAAGACGCTCCGCGCGCTCGAGAAGGCGGCGAAGGCGAAGCCGAAGACCAAGCCGAAGAAGAAGAGCGCGGCCAAGCCGAAGCCCGAGCCGAAAGAGAAGCCGCCGATCTAGTACCCGAGGAAGCTCCAGTCCGAGTACACGGCCGCGGTGGTGTTGCCGAACCCCATGACCGACTCCGCGCCCGCCGGATCGTAGAACCCGAAGCCGCTCGAGCGCAGGGGCGGCTCGTCCGCGAGCTCGAGCAGGGTCCACGCCTCGAAACCGGGGCGCAGGTCGAGCGCGTACAGCCCGGGCGCCGTGATCGCCGCGTCCGGCGTCCCGCCGAAGACGAACATCCGCTGGGCACCGCTGTCGTGGACGGTGCACCCGTTCCGCCTGCCGTCCGGAGCGCCCTCCTCGTCGCCGCTCGAGAGGAGCGTCCACTCCATGGGATCCGTCCTCGTGTCGAGCGCCCACGTGTCCTGCGCCGGGTTCACCGCCGAGGTGCCCTGCGCGCCGCTGTACACGACGAGCCGCCCGGACGTCTGATCGAACGCGGAGAAGAACCCGTACCTCGGCGTTGGCGGTTCCGTCGTCTCCGCCTCGGCCCAGATCGCCGTGTCGCCGTCGAGGGTCATCACCCACGTGTCGTGGTAGATCGCCGATCCGATGCCGCCGAACAGGACGAACCTGTCCAGCTCCGGGTCATAGGCGAACGCGTGCAGCGCCCGCTCTCCGGGTGGGTTGGTCTGGTCGAGCAGGGCGAAGTCGATGCCCTCGCCCGAGAAGTCGACGCGGTAGAGATCCGCGAGCGTTTCGCCGTCCACGCCGTAACCCCCGAAGAGGTAGCCGGTTGGCTCGCCCGGGATCTGCGCGGCCCGCTTCGATCCGCCGCCGACCGGTGCGTCGCCCGCAGGCGCGACGGAGGTCCATACGCCGGACGCGAGATCGTAACTCCACACGTCCTCGAGAGGCTCCATGTAAGGGCTGTAGCCGCTCCCGGTGATCAGGATCACGCGGCCGGCGTCTTCGTCGACGAGCAGCGAGCCGTGCTCTCGTGCCTCTGGCCCCTCGGCGGCGGTCCAGGTCTGCCGCGAGAGCCAGGATATGGGGAGCACCTCGACCTGGAAGACGTAATCCTCCGCCGCGCCGAGATCGTCGGCCATGGACACGGTCACGTCGATCGACCCCTGCACGTCGTAGCTCGCGTGCAGCTCCATGGTCGCCGCGGCCGCATCGAGGGCGATGGTGAGCCCAGGATCCGCGGACGCGACCGTCGCCTCGAACTGATCCCCTTCCGGATCGGACAGCGTGAACCCCTCGAGCACGAGGGTCGTGCCCTGGCCGAGCGTCGGGGTCTCGGTCCAGCCGGCCGAGAACACGGGCGGGGAATTCGCCTCCCCGCCGCCGTCCCCGTCGCATCCGACCGCGCAGCACAGGAGCGCGATCACCGCGAAGAGCAGCGACGCGTATCTCATCCCTTCTTCTCCTTTTCCGGGAACGGCTTGAGGACGTACTCGAGAGAGCCCAATCCGAGCTCCGCCGCGTGGCGGACGTGTCCCCACGAGCTCTTCAGGTGCACGGCGCCGAACGGATCGTTCCCCCCGTACCCCGCGGCGATCAGCCGATCCGCGCGCGATCCCGGCAGGAGCGGCGCCTTCGCGACGAGGTCGAGCGCCGCCGCGTCGATCGCCACCGGATCGCTCGCGATGAGCACGCCGACGTTCTGCACCATCGGCACGTCGCACATGTCCATGCAGTCGCACTCGGGCTGCATCTCGAGCAGGAAGCTCACGTAGACGACCTTCCCGGGCGCGAACGTCCCGGCCACCGCCCCGGCCTGCGCCGCGAGCGCCCGCTGGAACATGCCCTCGTCCTTGGGCGTGGAGAGCGCCTCCTCGGGGCAGGCCGAGATGCACCGCCCGCAGCGCCAGCACTCCTGCGTCGCGGCGACGACCCCGTCGCGGATCTTCATCGCGCCCATCGGGCAGTGCCGCTCGCAGGTGCCGCACAGCGTGCACGGCGGCGCGCCGGCCCACTCCGGCAGGCCGCCGACGAGGAAGTGCGCCTTGCCGCGGCACTTCTCCCACGATCCGCTCCGCGGGTGCGCGCTCACCCCGCCCATGGCGAGGTTCTTGAGGGCGCCCCCGAAGCCGGCCTGGATGTGCCCCTTCACGTGGCTCATGACGACCATGCTCGTCGCGTCGTGGATCGCCGAGGCGATCGACTGCACGCCGATAGGCGGCCCGCAGTCGACCTCCACCGAGTCGTTCCCGAAGATGCCGTCCGCGAGCAGCACCGGGCAGCGCAGCGACGACTCGTTGTAGCCGTTGCGGTTCGCCACCGCGAGGTACTCGTGGCCGAGCATGCGCACCGTGTCGGTCACGAACGGGTGCGCGCCGCGCCGGGCGACCGCGTCGACCACGGCCGCGACGTAGGCGGGCCGGATCGTCTGCACCGCGCCGCGGCTCCCGAAGTGGATCTTGATCGGCACGACCTCGCCTTCGGCCGCCGCCGCGCCGAACGGGAAGCGGGCGAGCGCGCGCTCGAGCCGGCCGAGGAGCGAGTCCTCGTAGTCGAAACGGCTCGCGCGGGCGGTGAGGAACCAGACCTCGGGAGCCATCAGAACATCTGCGACGACGCCATGACGTTGTCGCAGTAGTGGCAGCGGACGGTCTTCTCGTCGAAGCGCACCATGATCGGCTTGACGTTCTCCTGGTGCTCGGGCCGCGTGATGCACCCCTTGTTCGCGCAGACCATCCCCGCGATCCCCTCGACGCGCGACGGCAGCCGCAGCTCGAGCTTGCGCACCACCTTGCCCGCGACGACCCGGTTCACGGTGCAGCCGGGGGAGACGGCGGCGATCATGCGCAGCTCCTGCTCGTCGAGATCGCGATCCTCGATCATGAGCATCCCCTTGATCGAGCCCGGCCGCCGGAGCGCCTTCACGGTCGCGGCGCGGTAGATGTCCCGCCGCTCGCGCACGCGCAGGATGCGAACCATGAGATCCTCGGTGTACGGCAGCATGTGATCGATCACGACGCCGCGATCGCGGATCGGGAGGATCGACACGTCGGTGCGCGGCGGCTTCTCGGCGATGGCGCGCTCCTCGAAGAACCCCGCGTCGTCGGCGGGCGCCCTCCACTCCTTGCCCGAAAACTCGCCGCCGAACAGGCCGAGCGCGAGGGCGAGCTCGGTGAGCCGCGTCGGGACGCCGTTCCCGGCCTGTACCTTGTAGATCGCCTTCGGGTGCCCGTCGATCGCGGGCGATATCGACGGCGCCGTCTTGTCGATGGGCAGCGGGTGCATCAGCCCGAACGACGGCCGCGTCTTCTCGAGCATCTCGAGGGTGAACTCGGTCATCTCCTTGGCCTTCTCGAACTCGCTCAGATCGGGCATGCGCTCCTTCTGGATCCGCGTCTGGTACAGGATGTCGGTCGCCTCCGTCGCCTCGGTGATGGTGCCGTGCCGCACGACCTCGACGCCGCGCGCCTCGATCACCTGGAGGATCTGCTCGGGCAGCGCGAGCGCCGGGTGCGAGAAGAGGTGGAGCCGGACGCCCGGGAACTTCGTGAGCGCGAGCGCGAGCGAGTGCGCCGTCCGGCCGTACTTCAGGTCCCCCGCCAGGGTGAGATCGAAGCCCTCGAGGCGCCCCAAGTGCTCGCGGATCGTGAACAGGTCGAGCAGCGTCTGCGTCGGGTGCTCGTGCTTGCCGTCGCCCGCGTTGAACACCGGGAACCCGAGGTGATCCGCGGCGAACCGCGCCGAGCCGTCGAGCGGGTGGCGCATGATGAGCGCGTCGCACTCGTACGCCTCGTACATGTCGAGCGTGTGGCGCAGCGACTCGCCCTTCTTCACGCTCGTCCCCTCGGTGCCGGCGAACCCGGTGACCCGCATGCCGAGCCGCAGCGCCGCGATCTCGAAGCTCGTGCGCGTGCGCGTCGAGTTCTCGTAGAACAGGAGCGCCGCGAGGAGGTCGCGCCCCTCGGCCAGGCGGTACTTCGGGATGTCCTTGGCGCGCAGCGCCTTCTTGATCTCGACCGCCTTGTCGAGAATGAAGACGAGCTCGTCCTTCGTGAAGGTGTGGACGTCCGTGAGATCCCTGCCGAGAAATGCCATGCGCCACCTCGCGAGGAAAGAGCGGCCGGCCGCCTCGACCGCCGCCGCCGTCATTTCTACCCGAACCCACGGCCTGAGCGCCAACGGTTTGTGGAGATCTTGTGCCGCGGCTCCGAAATCGTGGCCGCGGATTTCACATCCGCGGTAGGATCGCCAGATGGGAACCAGGCCAGGCTCTTTCGTCTATTTCGTCCCTTCCGTCCCTTCTGTCCCTTCCATCCCTTTCTGCGCTTTTCTACTGCTGCTCGTCCTTTTTCCGAGCATCTCTCACGCAAACATCGTCGTCGCCGAGCCCACGGGCGATGCGGATGCTGTCTTCGTCGCCGAGCTGAAGGCATCTCTTGAAATAGTTGCCGCCGAGGCGCCCGCAGAGATGGACGCCGAGCTGCGGACGAGCGCTTCGAACAATGAAGCCGGGTGGGAGCTCGTCGTGGAGCTCGCGCCCAAAGACGGCCAAGAGCCGATCCGTGAAACGCGCATCGTCTCCAAGGCGAGCGCGCTGTCCCAGGCGAGAGCCATGGAGAGGGCGGTGATTGCGGCGTTCAGGTCAGCTGCTTCTGCAGCGCCAGAAACGACACCGGAGGTCGTCGTCGCAACGCCGGTAACCGCACCGTCGCCTCAGGAGGTGACACCTCCGGCTGAGCCTCCGAAAGCGCCGCCTCCTCCGCCGCTGCCTGAGAAGCACAGCCGGCGCAGCGCGCTGTTGATGACTCTTCTTCCTACCGCCCTGCTCCCGCCCATCGGAGCAGGGATTCTGAACCTTGGATTCCTAGCGTCGAGCTACAAGGGTGCGATGTCGTGCATTATCTCCGGCGCTTCGGTCGCGGGCCTCGGCCTCGTGTTCGGCCCTTCGACCGGCTACTTCTGGGTGGGCCGATGGAGGCACGCCCTGATGATGTCCGGCATCCGACTCCTGACCCTCGCGACGGGGGTGGGCACGATGTTCTGGTACGTCGCCGGCAGCATGCACGATTCGGATGAGGAGAATCCGTGCGAGGACGACATGGGGCAGCGGATCGAGGGGTGCAACCAGGACGAACCGAGCCCGGTGCTCCTCGCGTTCTCCATCATGTCGCTCACCGCCATTGTTTTCCTCTCATACATCGACGCAGGGCTCGTCGGTCGCGCCGCGGATCGCGCGAACGAGCAGTACCGGAAGAGCCTGCAGATAACGGCCGCGCCGGTGGCGTGGTCGAGCGGGAACGGCGACAGGACGTTCGGGCTGGCGCTGCGAGGGTCGTTCTGAATCCTTCGGAAGCGCGCCGCAGCGGCTTCCACGCGCTAGAATCACAATTCCCTTGCCTTGAAAGACGTACTCGAATAATTATTCGAGTATGTCGAACGACCTCTTCCGGCTGAGCTACCACGAGTGCCGCGAAGCGTTGCTGCGGCGCCTCGCAGAGTCTGCGCCCGGGAGAATCCAGCTCATCGCGGGTCCGCGCCAGGTCGGCAAGACGACGCTGCTGCTGGAGATCGCCGCGCAGGCTGACCGGCACGCGATCTACGCCGCGGCCGACGCCCCGGAGGCGGCGCTGCCCGGCTTCTGGGAGCGGCTCACAGCGCGCGTGGAGGAGACCGCTGCCGCCCAGGGGCGGGCCGTCCTGCTGCTCGACGAGGCCCACCTGCTCCATGATTGGGCCTCACGGCTCAAGGCCCTGTGGGATCGTTGGCGGCGCAAGAAGACGCCGATCCACGTTGTCGCTACCGGCTCGTCCGCGCTCCGGCTCGCCGCGGGTTCGCGCGAGAGCCTCGCCGGCCGCTTCGAGCGGTTGACGCTCTCCCACTGGTCCGCGCGCTCATTGGCCGAGAGCTTCGGTATCGCACCCGAGGCCGCGGCCGACCTCGTCGTGCGCATCGGCTCCTACCCGGGCGCCTTCCAGTTTCGGGAGGATCCGCCGCGATGGTCGGCGTACGTACGCGACGCCATCCTCGAGCCGGCCATCGGCCGCGACATCGTGGCGCTCGCGACCGTTCGCCGTCCGGCGCTGCTTCGCCAGGTGTTCGGCGTCGCCGCCTCATCGCCGGCGCGGATCGTGTCGCTGCAGAAGATCCAGGGCGCGCTGCAGGACGCCGGCGCTCTGGAGACCATCGCCCACTACCTCGCGCTGCTCGAGGAGGCGTTCCTCGTGGCGCAGGTGCCGAAACACGCTTCGACGTCGTCGCGACGCAGAGCGGCGCCGCCGAAGCTCGTGCCGCTCAACAACGCGCTCGTCGCCGTCATGGATCCGGAGGGCCTCGCCGCGGGCCCGATCGAGCCGTCGCGCTGGGGCGCGCTCATCGAGAACGCCTGCCTCGCGTACGCCTGGTGCTCGGGCCAGCACGTGTCGTATTGGCGGGAAGAGCCGCTCGAGGTCGACGGAGTGATCGACGGGAGCTGGGGCAGGTGGGCGCTCGAGGTGAAGACCGGGGGCTTCCAACCGCGGGACCTTTCCGGTCTGCTCGAGTTCGTGCGCCGAGAGCGAAGCTACCGGCCGCTCGTCGTCACCACGGCCGCGGGGATCGCGACCGCAGAGCGCGCGTCGGTCCCAGCGATCTCGTGGCAGGAGTTCCTTCTCGAAGGCCCGCCGCAGTGAGCCGCCGAAGCCAATCTCTACGCAACAGAACGTAACTAAAAGATAATTTGTTCTTTGGCAGCCAGCCTTGCACACTTGTGTTACTTGTGCTACAAGTAATTCATGGACACGACGATTAGAAATCTCGACCCGCAGGTCTACCGGTCGCTCAAGGCGCGCGCCGCTCTCACCGGGCGGAACGTCGGCGACCTCGTCAACGAGGCACTACGCGGCTACCTGGGCCGGCCGGCGCCGGCGGAGAAGCGCGGGAGCCTCCGACAACTCGAACCGGTGGTGTTCGCCGAGGGCAACGAGCACCTGAGCGAAGAGATCGACGCGATCGTCTACGGGACGCGCGCGCCGTGATCGTCCTCGACACCAGCTTCCTCGTAGCGTTCTACAACGCCCGCGACACCCACCACGCGGCCGCCGTCGAACCGATGGCGGCGATCATAGACGGCAATTACGGACCTGCCATCCTGCCCGAGTACGTCTTCCTCGAGCTCGCGACCGTCCTCGCCGCGCGCCGCGATCTCGCGACCGCGATCCACGTCGGAGACGTTCTGCTCTCGGCAAAGGAGATCGAGCTCGTCGCGTGCTCCGATCTTTTTTCGGCAGCATTCGAGGTGTTCCGCACCCAGCCGCCGAGCGCGGGCTTGAGCTTCGCCGATGCGGCGATCGTGGCGGTGGCCCGAGCGCGGGGCGCACGACACATCGCCTCCTTCGACATGGGCTTTGCGCGCGTCGACGGAATCGAGCTCGTGCCCTCTCCTGGATTTGCCAAATAGAGCGAGTCGGTACGCCCGCTCACTCCGCCGGGGTGATGCTCACCGCGATCCGGCCGCCGGGGAGGATCTCGTACGGGAGCTCGAGCGGCGTCGCTGGGCCGGTCCATGCGCCGTCGACGAGCGGCTCGACCGTCACGCTCAGCGTGCCGAAGACGGCGGTGCTGATCTGCGCCGCGTTCGAGAGGACCAGGTACGAGACGCCGTCGAGCGGGATCTCGACGTCCGCGTCCGAGGCCGTGCCCTCCCACCCCGCCTCGAACGGCTCGCCCGCTTCGAGCAGCGCGAGGTTCGCCTCGTCGACGAGCCACGCCTGGATCTCCGGCGCCGGCGCCTCGACCGTGTAGGTCGTCCCGAACCGCTGCCCGACAGGCGTGAAGCGCGCGCCGAGATCCGCGAACCTCAGGTGCATCGCCGCCGCGGCCTCGCCCTCGAAGCCGACGGCCTCCCCCCCGAGCGGCCAGGGCAGCTGGACCTCGAGGCTGTACTCCTTCACGTCGGTCTCGCCGACCGCGATCCCGTCGGACGCGTAGGTGATGCTGTTCGCCTCCGCGGGGATCGATCCGATCGGCGTCTCGATCCGGACCGCGTAGCTCCCCATCGCGACGAGCGGGAACGTCGCGACGCCGTCCGCGTCGGTCGGCGCCTCGCCGGCGTACGACCAGTAGCCGGACGAGTCCGGGATCGGCGCCCAGACGGAGACCGACGCGCCCGGGATCAGCGTCCCGAGGCTGTCGTGCACGACGATCTCCATCGTGAAGACGTCGTCCCTGTAGTCCGGCGTCTGGAGCAGCACGAGCCCGTCGCCGCGCGTGATGTAGAAGGAGTGCGATCCCTCGAAGGAGGCGCCCCAGCCGGAGTAGTCGGCGTCGATCGCGTAGTTCACCGGCTCCCACTCGATCCACTTGATCCCGTCGAAGAACGCGTTCCACGTGTGATCCCAGGACGTGGGGGTCGCGTTCGCGTTCGGGATGAGCGCGGTGCGCGCGAGGGCGGTGGTCATGTCGGCCCACTCGCCGCAGTTGCCGCGTCCGAGCCCGTAGATGCGGTTGGGCTGGATCGACCGCTCCCCGTACGCGCCGAAGTCGAGCCAGTTGTCCCCCTCGACCGGCTGGAAGCGCATGAGCTCGACGATCTCCTTGATCGCGCCCTCGGCGTCGCCGCCGGCCCTCCCGTTCCACGCCATCTCGAGCCCCGGCAGCCACTCGTCGAGCGTCGGGCACAGCCCCTCCTCCGGGCAGGTGTCGGCGGCGGCCTCCCAGAGGAACTCCCGCCAGAACCAGCCCTCGTCGGGCGTCGCGGCGCACTCGAGCATCCCCGAGCTGCAGACCGACCACGCGTCGATGAACCACGGGTTCTCGTCCTCCATCTTCGGGTGCACGACGAACCAATAATAGATGTCCCGGTCGACGGTCCGCTGGACGAGATCGCCGCCCTTCTGGAAATACGTGTAGGTCGCCGTGGTCCAGAAGTCGTCGTCCGTGCCCGGGACGCCCGTGTCGACGAGCTCCACGTAGTCGGGCGCGGCGTCGTGCGCGTAGATCAGCTCCGCGTTCAGCGCCAGCAGCTCGGGGTAGAAGCTCGTGACCTCGAGCACCTCGGGGCTCGTGTGGGCGATCGAGAACGCGATCTCGTCGACGGTACGCGGGTCCGCGGCGTCCGTGACGAGCGCGGCGAGCTCGTCGGCCCGCTCCGGGGTCTGCTTGCGCAGGGCGATCGCGAGATCGCGCCGCAGCCACGCGGGCGCGGCGGCGACCGCTGCGACCCCGAGCTCGGTGAGCGGCGCCGTGTCGTCGTACGGCGCGAGCGCGGGCGGATCGAGGAGATCGTCCGTCCCGGAGTCCGGGGTCCCGCCCGAGCCGCCCCCGTCCGAGCACGCGCCGAGCGCGAGCGCGCCCGCGAACCCCAGCCAGATGATGATCCTCGCCATGGCTCCTTCTCCTTCCGCTCGCCAGCGGGAAACCCCGCGTTCTCTTCTTGGCAACGGGATTGTACCACTCGAACGAAAGGAGGGGATCACCCTAGAACTCGACGTTCAAGGCGGCGCCGGAGGCGCCGAGGTACAGCCGCACGTCGACCGCGGCGCCCGCCCCGAGCGAGCCGTTGTACTTCTCGATGGCGCTCCGGTACCGGCGGCCCGACTTGACGAGCAGCACCAGCGCGGTGACGTCGAGCGCGATCGACACGGTCAGCAGCGCGATCGAGACGCCGTACACGGCCATCGTCCCGGTGACGCTGCCGACCGTGCCGCTGGTCGCGACGATCGCCGTGGCCACGCCGCCTACCAGCAGCGGTATGCCGATGCCCAGGCACACCCGCCCGCCCGTCCGCAGCCTCAGGGCGCTCTTCATGTCGTCCTGCGCGGGCGTCAGCTCGACGCTCAGCACGTCCTCGATGCTGTCGTCGTCGATCTCCTCCCCGTTCTGGGTGTAGCTCCCGCCGCGTCCCTCGAGCGGCAGCCCGTTCGTGAACGGCTTCCCTCCGAACGCGAAGGCCGAGGACGGGATCGAGAGGAGAACCAGGATCAGAGCCGCTTTGTACATCGCACACTCCCTGTTCGAATCACCTATCCATTTTCCCCTGACTATCACGAATCCGGCGGGGCCGGAATCAAAACGGGCGCCGTTCGACTGGCCGACTACTTCGGAGTCTTGCCCTCGATGATGACGAGCGTGGTGGGCCCGCCCTCGACCGCGCCGACGCCGTGCCACCCCTTTGGCAGCGGCGGGTCGGTCCAGTCGAAGAGGTAGCGCGCGTCCGCGGGCGAGAGGTTGATGCACCCGTGGCTCTTCGGCTGGCCGAACCTCGAGTGCCAGAACGCGCCGTGCAGCGCGACGTTCTGGAAGATGTACTGCACCCACGGGACGTCGGAGACGGAGTAAACCTCCGCGTCGTCGCCCACGCTGCCGGTCATGTCGTCGGTGACGTGCTTGAAGGAGATGCGAAAGCGCCCGTGGGGCGTCTCCGTCACGATCTCCGTCTCCCCCTCCTTGGTGTTCGGCAGCCCGGAGGAGACGACCGTGACGTAGATCGGCGTCAACCCGTCGTACGCCTCGAGCGTCTGGTGCGTCAGGTCGATGCGGATCCACTTCTCGTCCGCCTTCACCCCCTCGGGCAGCTCGGTGCGCAGCGCGAAGTGCGCGACGTGATCCGCCTTGAGCCAGCGGTTCTCCTCTATCCTGTAGTACGTCCCGCCGGGGCCCGCCAGCTCCTCGCGGACCCGGTAGGTCGAGAGCCGATCCACGGGCCCGACGCCGCGGAACTTCCCGTTCTGCAGCTCGTACACCGCCGCGTACCGCGACGTGACGATCGCGGCCGGCAGCGGCTGATCGCCGCCCACCGCGTACCCCTGGAACTCGGGCGGCCGCACGAGGTGCACCGCGCCCCCGGGCACGAAGTCGCCCTTCACGGTCCTGTAGTAGGTCTCGCCCGTCTCGTCGTGGCGCAGCCGCTCGGTCACCGAGGTCCAGAACCCGCGCGACATGAGCTCGCGGACGTTACGGTACTTGCGGCGCGTGTACACCGCGTAGTCGGAGCAGGGGATCTCGGGCTCCCCGGTCTCCGCCGCGGGCTCGGCGGGCGCGGCCGCGATCGAAGCCGCCAACCTCGCCGCCTCGGCCTCGGTCGGACACGGCGGCCGGATCTCCCCGGCTCCGGGACCGACCCCGCCGTCGGCAGCCTGCGCGGCGTCGAACGTCGGCGGCTGCCACATCTCCTCGCGCAGCGGGAGCCGCTTGTACGCGGGCGTCCAGTCGCGCCGGATGAACCCGTGCTTGTACGGATCGAGCTCGTGGACGCGCGGCGGGTGCGGGGGGTTCGGGACCGCCCGCGGCTTCTCGCCGACGAGCATGCCGCGCCCCTGGCAGACGAAGCCGCCCTCGGCGAGCTGGAACCATCCCTCCGGGCAGGTCTCGCTCGAGTACCGCGGATCGCCGACCCGGGCGTGCGCGCCGCGGCGGAAGTAGCCGAGCCGCGGGCTGCCCATGTCGGGTCTTTCCCAGATGTTGACCTTGTCGAAGCCGGCGCGGGCGTACAGCCCGAACGACTCGACCTTGTGCGGCTTGCCGCCTATCGCCGCGCCCTTGACGCCGGCGTCGGTCTCCGCGAGCCCCGCGTCGGCGCCGCCGTCGGCCTTCGCGCCGGAGGCCTTCGCCTCGCCGCACGGCGGGCACTCCTTGCAGCCCGCGAGGATCAGGAACAGCGCCACTCCCCCGAGAATGAACGGATTTCGCATGGGCGCGTGATAGCAAACGCCGGCCGCGGGTTCAAGCGGTCACATCCGCTGTTTTACGTCGAACTCCCCTGTACCCACCCGCTGTTTTCGACTAATCGGAAGGGTGCAGTCCGCGAGGTGACGCCATGAGCCAGACCGACCGCAAAGAGAAGATCCTCGTCGTCAACCCGGGCGGGACGTCCACGAAGATCGCCGTGTACCGCGGAGAGGAGATCGCGTTCAGCGAGAACGTCCGCCACGACCCGGCCGAGTTCGCGAAGTTCGAGCGGGTGTACGACGAGCTCGACGCGCGGATCGCCGGGATCCGGGCGATCCTCGATCGCGCCGGGATCGCCGTCGCCGACTGCGCCGCGATCGTTGGCCGCGGGGCGGCGCTCGCGCCGGTGCCGAGCGGCGTCTTCGCGGTGGACGCGGCGATGCTCGACGCGATCCGGGACGGCCGCGTGCTCGTGCACCACCCGTCCGAGCTCGGCGCGCCGATCGCGCACGCCTTCGCCGCCGAGGCCTCCTGCCCCGCGTACGTCGTCGATCCGGTGTGCGTCGACGAGCTGCTGCCCGAGGCGAAGCTGACCGGCCTGCCGGGTGTGCCGCGGCGGCCGCTCGCGCACACCCTGAGCGTGAAGGCGGCGTCCCGCCACGCGGCGGCGCAGCTCGGCCGCGCGGTCGCGGAGCTGGACCTGGTCGGGTTCCACCTCGGCTCCGGGATTACGGTCGCGGCGCAACGGCGCGGACGCCAGATCGACCATAACGACCCGACCGGCTCCGGCCCGATGGCGCCCACGCGCGCCGGCGCCGTCCCGACGCTGGATCTCGCGCGGCTGATCCTGGACGGGCCCAAGGCGTACGACGCGGTCGAGCACCTGCTGGTCGCGAACGGCGGCTGGAAGGCGCACCTCGGCACCGACGACGTCCGGGAGATCTACAAGCGGATCGACGCGGGCGACGCGCGCGCGCGGCTCGTGCTCGACGCGACGCTGCACCAGCTCGTCAAGGAGCTGGGCGGCCTGCTCGCGATC
Source organism: Pseudomonadota bacterium (assembly GCA_023229365.1). Lineage (NCBI taxonomy): Bacteria > Pseudomonadati > Pseudomonadota > Pseudomonadota bacterium. Next base: position 16,718 of record JALNZK010000029.1, read on the forward strand.
CTGCGCGGCCGCGTCGACGCGATCGTGATCACCGGCGGCGTCGCGCGCTCGGAGCGCTTCGTGAAGGAGCTCGAGGGAAGGCTCGACTGGATCGGCGCGCCGTTCGTCGTCATCCCGGGCGAGGACGAGATGCTCGCGCTCGCGAGCGGCGCCCTGCGCGTCCTGCGCGGCGAGGCCGAGGCGATGTCGGTGGCGCCGTACCTGGACGCGATCTAGAAAGTCCCGGCCATTGAGGCGCCGCCGCCGGTTTGATATACACCGCGTCATGTCGAGACGAAGCCGCGGCGCTCCCCTTCGGTCGCTCCTCTGCGCGGTCGCGTTGCTCTCGTCGTGCGGGCCGTCGCTGCCTCCGTCGGAGCACGCGATGCTGGGCCAGACGCCGGCTCCGGCGCGCGGCTGGCGCGTCGAGGCCGATCGCGTCGGCGAGTGGATCCCGGTCCCCGCGCCCGGCAAGGTCACGGTCGTCGACTTCTGGAGCACCTTCTGCGAGCCGTGCACGAAGGCGATGCCGGAGCTCGAGCGGCTCTGGCGCGCGGCCGATCCCGCCGAGGTGCAGTTCGTCGGCGTCGCCGTGGACGACGAGCCGGGCGCCGTGCGGCAGATGCTCCCCTCGCTCGGCGTCACTTTCCCGATGGTCATCGACAGCGCGGAGATCCTCTCCGGGCTCTACAAGGTCGGCGGGTCGGTCCCGGCGACGTTCGTGCTCGACCGCCAGGGCCGGCTGCGGTTCTTCTCGGGCGGCGGAGACGGCAGCGTCGATCGCGTCGGCGAAGCGGTCCGGTCGCTCGCGGCGGAGTGAAGCGCCGCGGGGATCGAGGTCCTTGGGGGTTTCTCCATCGCCGCGGCTTCGATATCTATGAGATGATGAGGGAGGCAAGGAGGGGGACCATGCGGATCGGAATTCAGGGCATCTGGGTCGCGGCGGCGCTGGGCGCGTTGCTCCTGTCCGCGTGCGGAGACGGCTCGAGCCCGGTGGGCACGGCCGACGTCGACTCTGACGGGGACACCGACACCGACGGGGACACGGACACCGACACCGACGGGGACACGGACACGGACACGGACGCGGACGGGGACGGCGGCCCGGACGACGGCGGCCCGGACAACTCCATGGGGCCGGGCACCGAGCACGAGTACGACCCCGACGAGGAGAACTCGGACGGCGTCGACACGAACGAGGACGGCTGGCTCGTCCTCTCGACGGAGCAGGCCGCGCTCAAGTACCTGTGGGTCTCGAACTCCGCGGACGGCACGGTGTCGAAGATCGACACCCAGCTCGTCGAGGAGGTGGGCCGCTACGCCGTCGGGCTCTCCGCCGATCGCGCGGACCCCTCCCGGACGAGCGTGGATCTCATCGGCGACGTCTTTGTGGGGAACCGCACGAACAACTACGGGACGTTCGGCGCGGCGAGCGCGACGAAGATCGCGGCCGAGCCGGAGCGCTGCGTCGATCGCAACGGAAACGACGTCATCGACACGTCGACTGGCGCGGCGGACGTGTACGCGCGCTCCACGGGCGGCGACGTCCCGGCGGGCCAGTCGACGGACGAGTGCGTCCTGTGGACCCGCGGGTTCGGCGAGCCGGATCCGAGCCCGCTCGCGGGCGAGTTCGGCTGCACGGGCCTGCGCGCCGTGGCGGCGACCGCGGAGACCGGCGACGACTACGAGTACAACGGCCACGTCTGGGTCGGCTGCTACGGCTACCACCCGTCCACGGGCTTAGGCGAGCGCGCGATGTACAAGCTCAACGGCGCGACGGGCGATCTCATGGCGGGCTACCAGCTCCCCGGGTGCCACCCGTACGGGTACGTGCTCGACGCGGACGGCCACATGTGGACCTCCTGCCGCGACGCGTGGGGCTGGGCGCTGGACTCCGGGCTCGCGTGGGTGGACCTCGCGACCGGCGAGGAGCACATGATGGACGACGCGGCGGGGATGAACCCCTACGGCATCACCCTCGACGGCGACGGCCGGATCTGGCTCACGTCCATGGGCACGAACAGCGGCTGGGTCTACCGTTACACGCCGGGCGCGGAGCCGGATCTGACGGGCGGGACCTGGGAGTCGCTCGACCTCATGCCGGATCCCGACGCCGACAACCTGCGCGGGCTCGCGGCCGACTCCGATGGGTTCGTCTGGGTGATCGACACGTCGAACGACGCCTGGATCTACCTCCTCGACCCGGTGCTGTTCCCGGATCCTTCCGCCGTGCTCGGCAGCTGGTACCTCGGCGACGACGACGACGGCGGGACGGCGCACGCCACGGACGGCGTCGGCGTGGCCGTGGACTTCGACGGCCACGTGTGGGGCGTCTCCCAGTGCTCGTCCCAGGCGAACGGGTACGCCACGCGGCTCGAGGTGGATCGCAGCGGCGACGTCCCGGCGGTCGTGGGCAAGGAGGTCGTTCCCGTGGGCACGGCGCCTTACTCCTACTCGGACATGATCGGCTACAACCTCCGCACCTTCACGACCAAGGAGGGCTGGTACCGGCAGGTCTTCGAGGTGTGCCCCGGCCAGTCCACCCTGTGGGAGGAGATCCTCTGGGAGGCGGTCACGCCGGCGGGCACGTCGTTCGTGATCCGGGCGCGCGCGGCGGACGACCTCGTCGCGCTCGCCGAGGCCTCCTTCTACCTCCTCGCCGAGGTGCCGGACGACGTCTCCCCGAAGGGGATCACCTCCGCGCTGCCCGAGGGCCACTTCCTCGAGATCGAGGTGCGCCTCTACACCGAGACCGACGGCGTCACGCCCGAAGTCGGCGCGATCGGCTTCAACTTCGAGTGCACCACGCCGATAGACTGATCCGAGATTAGATCGGGTGGGCGAAGCCGTAGGTCACCGTGCCGTTCGCCTGGATCCAGACGCGCTGGTTCGCGGCGACCGGGCCCGCGACCGTGACCACCGCGCCGCCCGGGTAGAGCACCTCGATCGAGTCGGCGTGGTCCGCCGCGCCGAGGCCGAAGACGAGGAACGCCGTGTCCTGGCAGCCCGTGCCCGAACCGCCGCTCGTGTGCCCGAGGTGCGGCACGCCGCCGACCGTCACGGTGACCACGGCGCCGATTCCGGCCGCGTTCACGAGCCCCAGGGCGCTCGCCCCGCCGAGCGTCCGGACCTGGAGCCAGTTGTTCCCCGCGGCCGCGGTCTCGTTGTCGAACAGGGTGTACGCGACGAGATCGACGTCGCCGTCCCGATCGTAGTCGGACGCCGCGCTCCCCCAGCCGTTGTAGACGACCGCGCCGGACTCGTAGTTGACCTGATCGAACGTCGCGTCGCCGTCGTTGAAGTACATCTCCGAGAACCGGCCTTCGTAGACGCACGTGATGAAGATGTCCCAGTCGCCGTCGTTGTCGAAGTCCTGCACGGTCGGGTTCGAGTGCGTCTCGCGGTAGATGATCCCCGCCTCGGCGGCCGTGTCCGTGAAGACGCCCGTGCCGTCGTTGATCATGAGCTGCGTCCTGTCGCTGAACTCGTAGAAGCGCGGGTGGGCGAGGTTGCTCAGGAGCATGTCGAAGTCCGCGTCGTTGTCCGCGTCGATCCACGCGGCGCCGATCGTGTGGCCGTAGGCGTTCCAGCCGCCGTCGCCCGCGAGGTGGGATCCGGGCCCCGCGTACTCGACCGTGCCGTCGCCGAGGTTCCGGTAGAGGAAGTTCGGATCGAGCCGGTAGTTGCTCACGAAGATGTCGACGTCGCCGTCCTGGTCGTAGTCCGCGGGGCTCACGCCGCGCCCGGCGTGGTGGTTCGGCGAGAAGCCGTGATCCTCGCCCCACTCGACGAACGTCCCGTCGCCCTGGTTGCGGAAGAACCTGTCGAGGTAGTTCGTGTACGTCGCGCCGCACTCGTACTCGGCGAGGTACAGGTCGAGGAAGCCGTCCGCGTCGAGGTCCACCCAGCCGGCGCCCTCGGTGGGCGCGTACTCGGGGTTCACGTCGGTGACGCAGTCCGGATCGCCCGCGACCGAGAGGTCGCCAATCAGGCTCTCCGCGGTCACTTCGGTGAACGTGCCGTCGCCGTCGTTGTGCAGGAGGATGTCCGAGGTCGTCATGCCGGTGCCGAGGCCGAAGTAGTCGAGCCACCCGTCGTTGTCGTAGTCTCCCCACACGCCGCCGCCCGAGCCGGCGCTCACCGCGGAGAGGCCGGCCGCGGCGGTCACGTCCGCGAAGGTGCCGTCGCCTTCGTTGCGGTAGAGCACCGGGCCGTTCGTCATCAGGTCGTCCCAGCCGTCGTTGTCGTAGTCGCCCCAGGCGACGCGGCTCGACGCGGTGAGCCCGGCGTTCGGCTGGAACCACTTGTCCTCGGCCGGGATGTCGTCGTGCAGCGCGACGAGGAGCCGCACGCCGTAGTCGTAGGGGAACTGGAGCGTGAGGCCGTTGTAGTACGCCTCGTCCTCGGCCTCCGGCATGTTGAGCGCGGAGTGGCAGCCGTCGTAGGGCGTGCAGTCGTTCTCGGTCGGAACGTAATCGAAGAGCGGGTCGCCCGGATCGTCGTACCAGTGCGCGATGTAGAAGAGGCCCGGCTGATCGAGCTCGATGGGCTCGTCGAAGACGTAGTCCACCCACGCGCCCTCGTCCGCCGGGGCGAGGCACCGATCGCCCTCCCAGAGCGACTCCCACTGCCAGAAGTCGAAGCCGTTCGAGCCGAAGTCGGCGTAGGCCCCGAGCCGAACCGGCCGCACCCCGTCGCCGACGAGGTTGCCCCACTGCGCGCGGGCGCCGTAGATCGTCGCCGGCGCGAGGATGTCGAACCGGACCGCCTCCCACATCGGCTCCTCGCCGATGACGTACGAGCCGTAGTCCCCGGTGATCGGGCTCCACGTGCTGTCCGCGATGCACGCGCTCGAGCCGCCCTCCTCGTACGCGATCTCGACCGCGTCGCCCGGGAACGCCCCGGCCGCGGTCTCGACGCACTCGTCGCCGCCGTCCGGGCCGCCGTCCGCGTCCGCGTCGGTGTCCGTGTCGACGTCCGTGTCCGTGTCGGTGCCGCCGTCCGTCGGTCCCGACGAGCCTCCGTCGTCGCACGCGGCGAAGAGAACGGCGAACGCAGCGAGCACGCATCCGCACAGAAGATGGCGCAGCATCTTGGCTCCTCCTTGGTGGCAGGGATCCGTCCCGACGAATGTACCGCGTTTCACCGCCTCGGAGAAGGACGCGGTCCGCCGAAGCTCTTGCGCAGGTCGTCGAGCGCGGCGCGCATCGCCCGCGAGGCCCACGACTTCGTGTAGCCGAGCTCGCTCGCGATCGCGTTCAGCGGCCTGTCCTCGTAGAAGTACCCCCTCAAGAGCTTCTGCTGGGTGCCGGTCAGCGTGGACATGCACGCGTCGAGTGCCGTGCCGTACCGCCTCCTGTCGATCGCCGCCTCGACCTCCGGGGTCATGGAGAAGCGGGCGTCCTCGACGGGCGTCGCGCAGGTCGTGACGTACCCGGTCGCGAGCTCCTTGAGCCGGTCCGCGAGCCTGTGCGCCGTTTCCACCGTGTCCGCGGGGGGCGGGTCGTCGGCCGCGGCCGCGAGCAGCTCGTCCGCCTTCCGGAAGAAGGATATCTGCCGCAGGAGCCGCCGGGGAAACCAGCTCGCGTCGGCGAGGCCGTCGTAGACCGCGCCGCGGATCCGGATCGACGCGTAGTTGGCGAACGCGACGCCGCGCGAGGCGTCGTAGCTCTCGATCGCGGACGCGAGGCCGAGCATGGCGAAGGAGCGGAGCTCGTCCAGGTCCGCCACCTGCCCGAGCCGCCGGCGCGTGGCGAGGGCGATCCGCTCGACCATCTCGAGGTGCTCCTTGGCGAGCCGCTCCCGCTCCGTGCGCTCCATGGGCGCGCATCATAGCCGGGGCCGGTGGGCCCTGCAATCGCAGCCCCCGGATCTCGGGTCTCTGGGTCTCTACTCGGGCCCCTCGTACGCCTCGCAGGGGCACCAGACGTCGACCGTCACCAGGCCGTGCTGGATCTCCTCGCAGGCCTCGCCGAGGATCTCGATCTCGGACGGGGAGTTGAGCTGCCAGTCCTCCTCGTACACCAGTTCTTCCTCGTTGACCGTCACCACGCACTCGCCGACCATGCCGGTCTGGACCTCGCCGTTCAGCTCGAGCACGCAGTCGCGCACGCCGTAGATAATGTCCTCGAACGCCGCAATCAGCTGCTCCTGATCGAGCGCCTGGTAGGGCAGCGCGGCGGGATCGTCCTGGCCCGCCTGGGCCATGTCGTTCAGGTGGTCCATGCCGATGTCCGACCCGACGGAGATGATGTACGTCTTGAACCCCGAGTCGAACGCGCTCTCGGCCGCCGCGACCGACACCGCCTTCGCCTCCTCGGTCTGCGGGTTGGGCACCTCGCAGGTGTCGGGCTCGCCGTCGGTGGCCAGCACGATGATCTTGGTGTCCGGGTGCGGATCGGCGTCGAGCATCGCCGCGGCCGCGTCGATCGACTCGCCCGTGGGCGTGTCGCCGGCGGGCGCGTTGGCGAAGAACACGTCGTGGATGGCGTCGTAGGCGCCGAGCGCGGGATCGGTGCCGGTGAGCAGCGGGCAGTCGCCGCCCGCGAAGCCGCCGTCGCTCGTGTACAGCTGGAGCGAGAAACGCACGACCTCCTCGAGCTGGACGATCACCCCGGTCTCCGCGTCGAGCAGCGAGTCGCGCAAGGTCTCCCAGCGGTCGCTCGAGCCGAAGGCGGTGGTCATGCTCCCGGACTGGTCCACCAGCAGCATCACCGTCGGCGTCTCCATCTCGAACTCCACCTCGACCTCCCCGCAGGCGGATTCGGAGTCGGTATCGGAGTCGCCGTCCCCGTCGGAGTCGGAGTCGCCGTCCGCGTCGGTATCCGTGTCCGTGTCCGTGTCGGTGCCCGTGCCCTCCTCGCCGAACCCCGGAGACTGCCCGCTGCAGCCCGCTGCCGAGGCCAGCGCCGCGAGCGCGGCGATCAGCAGAGCGTTCTTCCTTGCTTCCATGCGCCCCTCCCTTGTTCGTCGTCCGTCGTTGGCGGTTCGTCGTCGCCCCTCGATATGTTAGTGGATCCGTCGCCGGCAGCCCTACGAAAACGAAAAGAAACGCGACGCCGCGACAAGGCGGCGGATCGCTTCGAAAGCTAGAACAGCGCCGCGAGCAGGAGCCCGATCGCCCCGCCGCTCGGGAGGCCCCGCCCGATCCGCGCCGCGGAGCAGCTCCCGTCGCCGCTGCCCGAGCCGTCGTCCGCGTCGGCGTCGGAATCCGAGTCCGAGTCCGAGTCGGCGTCCGGACCCGAGGTCCGCTCGAGCGTGAAGTCGAACGTCCACTCGCAGGTGGTCGCGTCCAATTCGTAGACGGATGTTCCCGAGCCGGCCGCGGCGTCCGCCGAGGTCGCGGTGAACTCGAGCGTCTGTTGGAGGTACCCCCCCTCGTCGTCCACCGTCCCGGCGTTGGCGGCCGAGTACGCGTCCCCATCCACGGTTCCGCCGTACGTGCACACCCACTCCGGAGCGCACACGAACCCGTCCCCGATCGTCAGCACGAACGAATCTCCCGTCTGTTCGATGGTCGCGGTCCCGACCGTGTCCTCTTCGCTCGGGCACGGCCCGACCTCCGCGTTGTTCGTGGTCGAGAGCTCCCACTCTCCTGTCAAATCGTAGGTCGCCGACAGCGCCGGAAGCGCGAACGACGCGACCAGGCACGCGCACGCGAACGTTCCGAGTATCCTCATGTCGTCCTCCTCGCTCGAGGTCCGCTCCGAGTTTACCCCATGAGGGGCTGCGCAAAGGGGACAATTCTTCTCGACGCCTTGACACGCGGCGAGCGGCGCGGTGACACTCGCGGCATGGAAAGACCGGACACGAATCAGCATCTGCGGGCGCTGCCGAAGATCGACGCGCTGCTCGCGACCGCGGTCGCGCAGGAGCACGTGCGGATCCTCGGCCGCGGCGAGGTCTTGGCGATCTGCCGCCGCGCGGTCGAGGAGGCGAAGCGCCGCGCGCTGCAGGACGGGGAGGCGCCCGACTTCGATCGCATCGCGGCCGACGTCGCCGTAGGGTGCCGCCGGGCCCGAGCCGAGCTGCTCGGCCCGGTGATCAACGGGACCGGCGTGCTCCTGCACACGAACCTCGGCCGGGCGCCGCTCGGCGCGGAGCTCTTCGCCGAGGCGGCCCGCCTCGTTGGCGGCTACTGCAACCTGGAGATCAACGTCCTGTCGCGGAGGCGCGGGGCCCGCGGCCCGCACGTCTCGAAGCTCCTCGCGGAGCTGTGCGGCGCCGAGGACGCGATCGTCGTGAACAACAACGCGGCCGCGCTCTTCCTGATCCTCAAGGAGTTCGCGGCGGGCCGCCGGGTCGCCGTGTCGCGGGGCGAGCTCGTGCAGATCGGCGGCGGGTTCCGGATCCCGGAGATCCTCGAGAGCTCGGGCGCCGCGCTCGCCGAGGTCGGCACGACGAACATCACCGCCCTCGAGGACTACGAGCGCGCGATCCGCGACGACCTCGCGATCCTCCTCAAGGTGCACCACGCGAACTTCAGGATGTCGGGCTTCGTCGAGGCGCCGGACGTCCGGGAGCTCGCGGCGCTCAAGCGCTCCGGCCTCCTGCTCGTCAGCGACCTCGGCTCCGGGAACCCGGTCTCCGGCTGGTCCGGCGGCCCCCACGGCGAGCCGACACCGCGGGAGATGCTCGCCGCGGGCGCGGATCTCGTGTGCTTCTCGTGCGACAAGATGCTCGGCGGCGTCCAGGCCGGGGCGATCGCGGGCGGCGCGGTTCTCGTGCGGCGGCTCGCGCAGAACCCGGCGATGCGCATCCTCCGCGTGAGCAAGGTGATCTACGCGATGCTCCAGATCGTCCTCGAGCACCACGTCCTCGGCGAGCACGAGCGCGTCGGCCTCTGGGCCCTCGCCCGCGCGTCGCAGGAGGCCGTCCGGGCCCGCGCCGCAGCGTTCCTCGAGGCGAACGGGCTGCGCGCGCCGCTGTTCGCCGTCGTGGACAGCGCGGCGACGTTCGGCGGCGGCTCCACCCCGGGCGAGGAGATCCCGTCCGCCGCGGTGCGGATCACGTCGAGGCTGTCGGCGGACGCCGTGGCGCGACGGCTCGCGGACGCCGAGCCGCCGATCGTCGGCACCGTGCGCGACGGCGCCTTCCAGATCGACTTCCGCACCGTCCTCGAGGCGGACGAGGCGCCACTCGCCGCGGCGCTGCGGACTCTGGCCGCGTCCGCTAGCGATCCCGCTCGGTGAGCCCGCCTCTTGCCGCGAGGCGGTCGTACGCCTCGATGGCGCGCAGGAGCGCGATGAACCCGTTCTGGTTGTTGTCGATCCGCAGGTGGTTGTCGACGAGCCCCATGCGGATCCCGCCGCGGACGTCCATCGCCGCGGGCACGAAGTAGCTGTTGCGCGCGACGAACTGCTGCTCCACGAGGTGGCGCGCGCCGTCGAGCAGGGCCCGCTCGAAGGGCTCGGGATCCGCCCCGACGAGATCCGCCGCCCGGACCGCGCCGCCGAGCGCCTCGCCGCGGGAGCCGGCCCGCGTCGTGCGCGGCATGTCGAAGACAATAGGGGTCGGGGGAAGGCCGGGCTACCGCGGGTCCTCGGTGGGCAGGGCGCCGGGCCAGGATGGCGGCGGCGGGGCGAACTGGCGCTTCACCGGGTTGCGCGGGCGCTCGTAGCGCGAGCAGAACTTGCCCCACAGCTCGAGCACGCGCTGCGACTCGGGATCGGACTCGAGCCCCTCGGCGAGCCGCGCGAGCTCCTCCCGCCCGTCCTCGCACGCCTGCCACCCGCCGGGATCCTGCCACGAGCCGGCGTAGGTGGCGTACATCGCCGGGATCGGCAGCATCGCCATCTGCGCGAGCAGATCGATCCAGGCCATGACGAGGCGCCCCTTGCGGACGTTGTAGGCGTCGCCCTCGATCTCCCCGAGGTTGAACGCGTACTCCTCGACGAGCTCGTCGCCGGTCTCCGGATCCTCGTACTCGACCGAGAGCATCAGGTCGTCCTGGCCGCGCAGCTTCCCGCCGCGCGCCATGAGGTCCGAGAGGAAGAGCTGCGAGGTGTTGGCGAAGTAGTGGATCGCCTGGACGTCCTCCTTCACGGTCGAGCTCTCCTCGCCGTAGAAGACGTTCATCCGGAGCGACCGCGGCTGGTGCAGGAGGAAGTGGACGTCGAGCGCCGTCGTCTCGATGAGCGAGATGAACCGCGGGCCGAACACCGCGTCCACCTCGGCCGGGGAGCCGAGGAACACGTACGCGCCCTTGCCGCGCTCGGTGAGGCGGTCGAGCAGCTCGTCGTTGAACTCGGAGCCCACGCCGACGCCGGACAGCCGGATGCGGCGCTGGTCGTAGTACTTCGACACCGTGGCGATGATCCGCTCGTCGGTGACGCCCGTGTTGGTCAGCGCGTCCGTGACGAGGACGACGCGGTTCGAGTGCTCGGGCAGGTAGGCGCGGTCCGCGATCGCGTAGCCCAGGGTCAGGCCCGAGTGGATGTCCGTCGCGCCGCGCGGTCCGAGCAGGTCGATCGCCCGCTCGAGCTTCTGCATGTCGTCGCGGCCGACGACGAAGTTCTCGACCGGCGCGCAGACGGTGTGATCGAACGCCACCATGTGGACGACGTCGCCCCGCTTGAGCTCGGCGAGGCTGCGCCGCAGGCCCTGCTTCAGGTACTCCATGCGCCCCTCGGCCTGCATCGAGCCGGATCGGTCCACGACCCAGGTCAGCGCGACGTTGCGGCGCGTCTCCTTGGTCACGGGGCGGCCGCGCACCGCGAGCGCGAGCGTGTAGATGCCGGCCTCGCGCGGGTCGGCGGCGACGTCGGCGAGCACCGAGAAGTCGTCGTCCGGGCCGACCTCCCGCGTCTCGAACGAGAAGTAGTTGAGCAGCTCGTGCGGCCGGATGTGCTCGAGCGGCAGCGGGAGGAAGTTGTCGACCGCGAACATCACGCGCTGCGCGGACGAGAGGCTCATCGAGTCGTCGTTGGAGAGGTAGATCTCGGCGCCCCAGTCCTCGTACTCGGAGAGCGGCTCCGCTTCCCGGTCGTCCTCGCCCGCGGCGATCCGCGCGTCGTGGTCGCCGGCGAGCTTCTGCTCCTCGTCGCGCGGCGCGGAGGAGACGGACGACGAGTCGGCGACCTCGGCCGGCGCGGCAGCCTCGGCGGCGGGTACGCTGTATCGCGCGGCAGCGTCGGGCGCCGGCGTCGCCGTCGGGGTCGTCGGCTGCTGGGAGTACGACGGCGGCGGTCCGGACGGCTGCGACGCCGAGGCCCCGCCGGTGCCGATCGATCCCCCGCCGACCAGGTCGTCGAGCCCGGTCGCGCCGCCCCCGGAGGCGGCCTTCGGCTTCGCGTCCTTCTTGGGCTCGGCGGGCTTCTTGTGGACGCCGCCGCCCTTCTTCACGCCGGACGAGTCCTTCGCCTTGCCGGGCTTCGCCCCCCCGTAGGGCGGGGTCGCGACCTGGGACTCCTCCTTCTCGTGCACGCCGAAGCAGCCCTCGAGGTTCATCCGAAGCTTCGGCAGGGCCGACAGATCGCCGGGCCCGGACCAGACGGCGCGGCCGTGGGCGCCGTGCTGCTTCGGGGTGAACTTCTGCGCCGGCGCGTCGTAGACCTCGTGCTGCGCGCCGCCGGCCCCCCCACCCGCGATCCGGGCCTCGTCGCCGCCGCCCTCCTGCACGTCGCCTTTGAGCGACGGCCCGCAGCCCGCGACGGCGAATACCGCCGTCCACATGAGAGCTCTCGTCCTGTGCATGTGTGAACCTCCCGTTCCCATAGGAAAACGTGCCCGGTATCGACGCCTCGAGGGGACGGAAGATCTATATCATTTAAAGGGCGCCTGCTCTACGCGCCGAGTGCGGCCGCGATGCGGTCCTCGCCGACGGCTCCGGCGCGCACGATCTTCGGCATGCCGTCGCTTACGTCGACGAGGGTCGATCTCGCGGAGGGCGCCACGTCGCCCTTGTCGACGAGCAGCTCGACGGTGCGGCCGAAGTTCTTCTTGATCTGGGCGACGGAGTGGGCGCCGCCCTTGTCGGCCAGGTTCGCCGACGAGACGATCACCGGCCGCCCGAGCGCCAGGAGCGCTCCCGCCGACACCTCGTCCTCCGGCATCCGGACGCCGAGCCAGCCCTTGGCCTTGGTGAGCGGCTTGCGCACCTTGGGATCGATGCGCTCCCCGGCCTTGAAGAGCAGCGTGAGCGGGCCGGGCCACAGCTCCCGCATCAGGCGCTTGGCCTCCTCCGAGACCGCGTCCACGACGCGCTCCACCCAGGTCGCGTCCGGGACGAAGACGAGCGACGGCGCGTTCTTGACGCGGCGCTTGGCCTGGAGCATCGCGGTGACCGCTTTCGGCGACGCGAGATCGGCGAACAGCTTGTAGCCGGACGGCGTCGGCACGCACACGAGCCCTCCCTGCTCGAGGACTGCGCCGACTTCTTCGTATTTCTTGGGGTCTTTCGAGATTTCCGGAAAGGGGATGGTTCTCAATGGTTTCTCCCTCCACTGCACATTGTGCAACAGATCGGGGCAAAGCGCTATTCCCGCGGGAGGCTGTCTCTTTTTCGGAAACCTTTGGCGAGAACGACCGATACAGACGGTGCGTGGCGCGGTGCCGCGCGATATACTTCCGGAGGAGGGCGAGAGATGGAGCGCGAAGTTTCGACCGCGGATCTGAGACGGGTGATGGACGAGCTCGCGGAGCAGACGAAGGAGACCGATCGCAGAATGCGCGAGACCGACAGGAGGCTCGCGGATCTCGGCAAGCAGATCGGCGGGCTCGGCAACCGGCTCGGCGAGTTCGTCGAGGGCGTCGTGCGGCCCGGTCTCGTCCGGCTCTTCCGCGAGCGCGGTATCGACGTCCGCGAGACCCACCGCGATCTCGAGGCCGAGCGCAACGGGAAGAAGGCGCAAGTCGATCTGCTCGTCGTGGACGACGCCGAGGTCGTGGTCGTCGAGGTCAAGTCGAAGCTGTCGCAGCGCGACGTCGAGGAGCACCTCGAGCGGCTGGCGCTGTTCAAGGAGCTGTTCCCCCGCTACGCCGACGCCCGCGTGCTCGGCGCCATGGCGGCGATGGTGATCCCGGAGAAGCAGGCCGCGTTCGCGGAGGGCGCTGGGTTGTTCGTCATCGGTCAGGCCGGCGACGACGCGGTGTGCCTCAACTCCGAGGGGTTCCGGCCCAAGGCCTGGTGAGGCCGGCCCGTTTCTCTGCAGCACAGCTCGACTCCCTGGTGAAGTCCGCGGCGATCAGGTCGCCGTTGGCGCTGCCGAAGTAGTTGATGCTGTCGGTGAGATCCTTGCCGACGTAGATCTTCCCGTTGGGGTAGGTGATCTTATAGATGACCTTCATCTCACCGCCGCCGCTTCGGTGCAGTCTCCGACCCCGCTCTCTCGGAGGCGAGAAAGAAGTTCCGCGGCCTTCGTGCAGTCGCCGAGGGAGGAGTACGCGGACGCGAGTTCGAGAGCAGCCGCACGAACACAGAAATATAAGTTACTCGTCGAGTCGTTGCCCCACTGTAAATCGTTCTTCGCAACGGATTCCCAGGCCGCAACGGCCTCGTCGTACCTACCCAGACCCCACAGTGCGTGAGCGCGGAAGTACGAGACGAACAGCCCTTCTCGGACTGCAGCAGAAACCTTGGGCTGTGAATCACAGGCCGCGAGAGCCGCGCCGAAGTCTCCACGAGTCAATGCCATCCCCGCGATCATCGCCACCGCCGAGGCCGCCAGCCGGCTTTCCGGGTACTTTTCCCGCTGCTCTTCGAACCGTCGGATCGAAGGGTCTAGTTCTCCCGCCGGGGAGCCAGGGAGTTCTTGTGTCGCGCCGAGCCAATCGAGAACCCCGAGAGTGAAAGGCATCTTTTCGCCCCTCGGGTCATCAGGATACGCGCGCAGAAACAGCTCGATTGCCGTCTTCGCGTTCTCTGCTGCCGCTGAGGAGACCTTGAGAAAAACGATTCTTTGAAGCCGCATCTTGTCGGGCGCGAGGCTCGCTTCATAGGGTTCCCGGCAGATGCGGTCTTCGAGACCGATGACCAACATTTGGAAAGACAGCGCATCGTGAAGGAAGTGATCGGCCAGATGATGGGCGTATTCGGGGTTGGTCTGCTCTCCGCGCCAAGTCTCGGAAAGAACCTTCTTCCAGTTGAGCAGACTGCTGTCGTCCCTGCAGAGATCCCTTCCAGGGAAACAAGAACGCCATTCCCTCCCTAGCTCGGACGAAGCAAAACCAAACAGGTCGGCATTTCGGTCGGCAAAGCCCAACGGTTTTTCAGAACTGGCGGTCGCCTGACACGCAGACGCGCTTTCCTGAAGTGCACGTGAGATACACGGTCGGTCGGAACTCGAACTCGGGACAGAGGATGGAACATGAATTCGACAGATAAGTTCGCGTTCGGCTACAGCGATACCGGTGCCCTCCTCGTCCACGCCCCCGTCGGTTTCGGTCGCCGGTTCAGGAGCAGCGGGCGTCTCGACTGGTGAAACGGCACGGCTCGAACCGCAGGCGACAAGCAGGACGGCGGAGAGAAGCGAAACGATCTTCAAGACATGGGCGAAGCAGCTCATCGGTATCCCCCTCCGACCCGAGCAGAGTACCAAGGAACCTCAGTCGGTGTCGATTCCGGCGAGCCGAGCTGGCTTGAATACCCCTGCCGAACGGGTAGTGACGCTGTACCGTACCGATGGCGCTTGGTCGGTCGTCACCCTTTTCGCTTCACGTACTCGCCGATGCTCAGGTTCGCCTCGCGCAGGATCGTGCGGATGAGACCACGTCCGAGGTTCTCTCCCTTGTGGACGGGTACCACGATGCTGCGTCCGTCCGGGTGCGCCAGGAACACGTGGCTCCCGCGCTGGCGGACTCTCGCGAAGCCCAACGTCGCGAGGAGCGCGCACATCGCCTGCCCGGTGATCAGGGGCAGACGGCTCATGCCACCTCGACCATGTGGGCGCCGACGAATCTATGCTGCTGGATCGGTGTGCGGCGCTTCTTGGCCACGTCGAGGTACAGGCGGATCGCCTCTTTGATGCGCCTCTCGACCTCGACGAGCGAGGCGCCCTGCGTGTGGCATCCCGGAAGGGAGGGCACGTGCGCGATGAAGACGCCGTCCTCGTCCTGTTCGACCAACACGGAAAAGCTGCGCATGGGCCACCTCCTCGAAGAAAAGTAGAGCACGGTCAGCCTCGCGGCAAGCTGTTCCTGGCGTTAGCGAAACGGCGATGGACGGAATGGACGGAGTGGACGGAGTGGACGGGGGAGGGAGCTAACGGCGACCGCCGCCGCCGCCGCCGGGTCGCCCGCGCCCGCGATCGCCGCCCCGGCCGCCGTCACGCCGCGGGCCGCGATCCCGATCGCCGCCCTCGCGCGGGGGCCTCGGGGGCCGCTCGACGTACCCCTCGGGCTTCTCGAGCAGCGCCTTGCGCGACAGCCGGATCTTGCCGGTGGAGTTGTCGATCTCGAGCACCTTGACGCGCATCGTGTCGCCCTCGTGGCAGATGTCCTCGGTCTTCTCGACGCGCTCCCAGGCGAGCTCCGAGATGTGCACGAGGCCGTCGACGTTGGGCAGGATGTTGACGAACGCGCCGAAGTCGGCGATCCGCGCCACCGTGCCCTCGAACTCCTCGCCCGGGGTCGGCTCGCGCAGGAGGCCCTGGATGATCGCGACCGCCTTGGCCGCGGCCTCGGCGTCCGGGGTGGCGATGAGCACCGTGCCGTCGTCCTCGACGTTGATGTCGACGCCGGTCTGCTCGACGATGCCGCGGATCATCTTGCCGCCGGGGCCGATGATGATGCGGATCTGATCCGGGCGCACCCGGAGCGTCGTGATGCGCGGCGCGTGCTTGGACAGCTCCGCGCGCGGCTTGTCGAGCGTCGCGAGCATGCGATCGAGGATGTGGAGCCGGCCGACGCGCGCCTGCTCGAGGGCCTTCTCCATGACCTCGCGCTTGAGCCCCTTGATCTTGATGTCCATCTGGACGGCGGTGATCCCCTTCGCCGTGCCGGTGACCTTGAAGTCCATGTCGCCGAGGTGGTCCTCATCGCCGAGGATGTCGGAGAGGATCGCGGTATTCTGACCGTCGGTCATGAGCCCCATCGCGATGCCGGCCACCGGGGCCGTGATCGGGACGCCGCAGTCCATGAGCGAGAGGCAGCCGCCGCACACGGTCGCCATGGACGACGAGCCGTTCGACTCCGTGACCTCGCTCACGATGCGGATCGTGTACGGGAACGATTCGCGCGAAGGCAAAATCTTCTCGAGCGCCCGCTCCGCGAGCGCGCCGTGGCCGATCTCCCTGCGGGACGTACCGCCGAGGCGCCGCACCTCGCCCACCGAGTAGGGCGGGAAGTTGTAGTGCAGCATGAACTTCTTGAAGCTCTCGGTGTACAGCCCGTCGAGGCGCTGCTCGTCGGTCGAGACGCCGAGGGTCGTCGTGACGATCGCCTGCGTCTCGCCGCGGGTGAAGAGCCCGGTCCCGTGCACGCGCGGCAGGACGCCCACCTCGCAGGTGATCGGCCGGATGTCGGTCAACCCGCGCCCGTCGATGCGCATGCTCGTGTCGAGGACGCGGCGGCGGACGATCTCCTTCTTCAGGGAGCTGACCGCGCCGGCGATCTCCTTGTTGCGCTCCGGGAACTCGGCCTCGAGCGCCTTGACCGCCTCGGCCCCGAGCTGGTCGATCCGACCGTACCGCTCGTGCTTGGCGCGGATCTGGGTCGCCTCGTCCAGCTTGGCCGCGTACAGCTCGCGGACGCGCGCGGCGAGGGAGGCGTCCTTCACGGGCGCCGCGAACTGCCACTTTGGCTTGCCGACCGACGCGCGCATCGCGTCCTGGAGCTCGAGCAGCGGCTGGATCGCCGCGTGGCCGAACTCGAGCGCCTCGACGACGTCGCGCTCGGAGATCTCCTTGCCGCCGCCCTCGACCATGAGGATCGCGTCGCGGTTCGCGGCGAGGATGATGTCCATGTCGCTCTTCTCGATCTCCTCGAGCGTCGGGTAGGCGACGAACGCGCCGTCGACGCGGCCGATGCGGATCCCGGCGAGCGGGCCGAAGAACGGGATCTCGGAGAGGTGCAGCGCCGCGGAGGCGCCGGTCAGCGCGAGCACGTCGCCCTTGTTCGCCCGGTCCGAGCTGAGCAGCGTCGCGATGATCTGCGTCTCGTTGACGAAGCCCTCCGCGAACATCGGCCGGATCGGCCGATCCATGATGCGGCACGTGAGGATCTCGTCCTCGCGGGGCCTGCCCTCGCGCTTGAAGAAGCCGCCGGGGATCTTTCCGCCCGCGTACTGCCGCTCCGTGTACTCGCAGGTGAGCGGGAAGAAGTCGATCCCCTCGCGCGGCGAGTTCGACGCCACGGACGTCACGAGCACGAGCGTGTCGCCGAGGCCGACGAGCACGGCGCCGTTCGCCTGCTTGGCGATGCGCCCGGTCTCGAGCGTGACCTCCTTGCCGTGGATGTTTACGCTTTCCCTGATGAACATGGGCACATGCCGACCTTCCCGCCGGCTTCCCGCCGGCAAAGGGCCATGTGCTCGCCGATCCGGAGGAGGTTAGCCCTGGTCTTTACCCGCGTTCAGCGAACGCGCGCACAGAACAAGACTAATGATTCCAACGAATCCCAACACATGGTTTGAATCGTTCGGGGAGCCGCCCTACTTCCGGATGCCGAGATCCCGGATCAGCTTGCGGTACCGTTCCAGGTCGGCGCGCTTCAGGTAGTCGAGCATGTGGCGCCGCTTGCTGACGAGCTTGAGCAGCCCACGCCTCGAGTGGTGATCCTTTGCGTGCGTCTTGAAATGATCCGTCAGGTACGTGATCCGTTCCGAGATGAGCGCGATCTGGACCTCCGGCGAACCGGTGTCGCTCCCGTGCTGCCTGTACCTGGAGATGATCTCCTGTTTCTTTTCCGTGTGAAGCGCCGACATATGGTGACCTTCGTCTCCTTCCGCCACTGGCGAAGCGGCATTATCTTCATCCGCCGAGGTCGCGTCAACCTCATTTCTGCCTCGCCAGGGGGTCTTCTACAACGCGCCCGGGTCCTAGGCAAGAACAACTGCGGCCCCGCGGATCAGTTGTGCTAAGGTGCCGTCCATGCGCGTCCTCGGCGTCGCGGGCTTCGTCGCCCGGTTCGTCTGGCGATACCTCGCGGCCGCGGCCCTGGTCGCGGGTCTCGCCGCGGCGATGATCGGGGTCGCCGTGGGCGGGACCGGGCCCGCCCCCCAGCAGCCGCTCGAGGGATGCACCGTGTCCGGGGGGCGCGTGTCGCTCGAGTGGAACAAGGGGACGCGGAAGGAGCCCGTGACCCTCGAGGTCTCGGTGGGCGATCCTTCCTTCTCCAAACCGATCCTGAAGCGCGTGGTCACCGGCACCACCCACAACCTCAACGACATCCGGCCCGGGAAGACCTACTACTGGCGGCTCCTGCAAGGCGGCGAGGCGGGGCCGACGGCGAGCTTCGAGGTGCCGGCGAACCATGTCCAGCTCTGAGAGACCCGAGCCGGTTCGCGGCGGCCGCCTCCGCGGGCTCGGGCGGCGGCTCCTCGGCCTGCTGGCCGCCCACGGGCACCACCTCCTCCCCGCGGCGGCCGCGGTGGCGTCGATGAGCACGATGTGGATCCTCGTCGGGCCGGTGCTCAACCGCGCCGGGGACGACCTCTACCACGTGATGAACGAGTACGCGATCGCGCACGGTGTCGCGGCGGGCGACAACCCGTTCGGGCCGCTGGGCGTGGAGTTCGGGCAGCCCGTGCTCCGCTTCTACCAGGCGCTCTTCTACCTGAACACCGTCGCGTGGAACCTCTTCGCCGGCCTCGACATCCGGTTCGTGCACAACACCGCGATCGTGGTGTGCTTCGCGCTCTCGCCGTTCGCCTACGCGTACTTCCTCCGCAAGCTCGGGCTGGGTCGCTGGACCGCCGGGGTCGGCGGCCTCCTGTCGATGATATCCGTCGCGGCGTTCGGGAACTCGTTCGAGGCGTACTTCGAGGCCGGGATCGTCACGCAGTCGATGGGCGGCCTGTTCCTGCCGTGGTTCATGGGGAGCTTCATCGGGATGCTGCGCGGCGAGAACCGCGCCTCGACGACCGCGTTCCTCTTCGCGCTGGCGTTCCTGTCCCACGCCATCATGTCCGTGTACGCCGTGTTCGCGGGCGCGCTCTACCTCGCCGTCACCGACATCGGCCTCCGGCGCAACCTCGCGCGCCTCGCGGTGTTCGCCGTGCTCGGCGCCGCGCTCGCCGCGTTCTGGGCGTTCCCGTTCATCGAGCACACGAGCTCGATGCGGCCGATCCCGGACTCCGTCATCCGGGGGCGGGGCGTGCACTGGTTCACGAGCGTCTCGCGGTCCGAGCTCGCCATGGTCGCGGGCACGGGGCGCCTGCTCGACGATCCGCCGCGCAAGGGCGACGCGCGCGACGCGAACGACAAGTTCATGGACCGGATCAGCATCATCGGGACGCTGAAGACGCGCCCCCCGGTGCTCACGATCCTGACGGCGTTCGGCGCCCTGGTCGCGCTGGCGGGCGTCCGGCGCACGTCGCGGCGCTTCCTGCTCGCCGGGCTCGCGTTCTCGCTCATGCTGTTCGCCGGGCCGGACGACTTCCGCTGGCTCGGGCACCTGCCGTTCATGGACGCGATCCAGGCGTTCCGCTGCACGTACCTCGTCGAGCTCTTCGCCTTCGGCCTCGCCGCGCTCGGGGTCGGCGCGATCGGCCGGGCCGCGTACGCCCTCGTCGTCACGCGCCGGCGGCTCTACGCGAGGATCCCCGCGACCGCGGTCTTCTGCCTCGCCCTCGCCGCGGGGATCGGCTGGACCTGCGCCGAGATCGTGCTGCTCGGGATCGCCCACGTGAACATCCGCCCGACCTCGGGCCTGGACGAGGTCGTGGACTCCGCCTCGAGCCTGTCTCGCGACGGCTACCCATTTCGGATCGGGGTGAAGTTCAAGGCCGGGATCCAATCGAAGATCCGCCAGGGGTGGCTGGCGGCGCACGGCTTCTCGCCGTACTGCACGCACTGGAAGGGCACCGGGCCCACGGCCGCGTACCACCTCTGCGTCGGGCTGTCGGGGCCGGCCCGCTCCGGGGCGCTGTTCTCGATGATCGGCGCGCGCTGGTTCACGGGGTCGGGCAAGGAGATCGAGCCGCTGCTCGACGCCACGGACCAGGACGGCGCGTCTTCGCTCGAGCGCCTGCCGAGCGGCAAGAGCCGCCGCTCGAAGAAGCCGTCGTCGGTCGCGCTGCTCGACACGGGGCACGACCACTTCCTCCGGCCGCTCGTCGGCCGGCCGTTGCCGGTCGTGTGCGCCGACGATCAATGGATCTGGCTCCAGAAGAGCTGGCTCTCCAAGTACCGATCGAGCCTCTGGGACGAGCGCACGCCGATCCCGATGCGCGTCCCGGCCGGGGCGCTCGAGGAGAGCGGCCTGCTCGGTGTCGCGGCGGCGGTGCTGTACCTCGACCACGAGCGGGCCCGGGAGGACGCGGGCGCTTTGCGGCGCGTCGCGAAGAGGGTGAGGGTCATCTCGCCGCTGCCGATCGCCGGCGTGGCGATCGTCCCCACGGGGGCGAAGCCCGTGTGGTCCCTGCTGCCCGCGGAGCGCGGCCCGGCTCCGCGCGCGGCCGCGAAGGCCGAGGAGCGCGAGGAGTTGGACCCGGGCCTCGAGGTCAGCCAGATCGAGATGGTCGATCTGCGCAGGCGCACGTATCAGGATTTCGTCTTCGACGTGGACAACCTGCGGCCGGTGGTCGCCGTGCTGCCGATGGAGAACGCCCCGGGCTGGAGCGCGCTCCTCGACGGCAGGCCGTACCCGTCCTTCTCCGTGGGGCCCGACCTCGTGGGCGTCCACCTCCCGGCGGGCGCGCACCGGCTGGAGCTCGAGTGGCGCATGCCCCTGCGACACCGCCTCGCGCTGTTCACCTCGCTCGCCGCCCTCGTCGCCGTGCTGGGCGTCTGGTTCGCCGGCGCCGCGCGCGCGGTTCGCGGCGGCAGGAGGCGGCGTTGAGCGGAGGACGGGCGGAGCTTTGGCGCCTTCTCCCGATCGCGCTCGGCGCGTGCCTGGCCGCCCTCGCGTTCGCGTGGAACGCCGCGGACGCCGTGTTCGATCGGCCGATCTCCGTCGGGGAGGGCGCGGATCTGCTGGCCGCCCGCGCCGCGATGGGCGGCCGCGTGCCGGGGCGCGACTTCGCCTGCGCGGCGGGGCCGCTGTTCCCCTTCGTGGCAGGGCCGCCGCTCGCCGCGGTCGGCTTCGGGACGGTGCAGATGCGCCTCCTGAACGCCCTGCTCGCCGCCGCGGGGCTCCTGGTCCTCGGGATCGCGCTCGCGCAGCGCACGCGCCGGGCCGAGCTCGGCGCCGTGGCGGCGTTCTGCGTCGCCGCGTCCCCGCACTGGACGGGCGCGGTCGTCGCGGGCGGATCCGCAGGCCCCTCGACGGCGTTCTTCTGTCTCGCCGCTGCAGCGGCGCTGTCGACGACCCGGTTCGCGCCGCGTGTGGCGGCCCTCGCGATCGCCGGCGCGCTGGCCGTCGGGTGCGCGCCGCTCGCCTTCGTCGCGGTCGCGCCGCTCGCGATCTGCCTCGGCGCGGGGGCGGGCTCGCGGTGGCGACGGGTCGCCGCGGCGTGCGCCGGCGTCGCTGTCCCCGCCGCCGCCCTGGCGCCGTTCGCCGCGATCTCGCCGGACGGCGCGCTCGCCGACGCGTGGGCCGCCCTCTCGGCCGGCTCCGCCGCGAAGGCGATGCACGGCGTCGCGGCGCCGATGTTCGCGATCTCGCCCGGCGCGGCGCTGGCGCTCGCCGCGGGGCTCGTGGCGTCGCCGTCGCTCGTCGCGGGCAGGAGGGTCGTGGAGCTCGGCGCCCTCGCCGCGGCCGCGGCCGGGGTGGCCGTCGCGATCGTCGTCCCCGGCGAGGATTCACCGACGGTCGCGACGGTCGCGCCGCTGGTCGCAGGAGCGGGGCTCGCGGCGGCGTGGACCCTGGCCCGCGGAGGCGGGAGCCCGTTGCGCCACGCCCTGTGGCTGACGCCGCTGATCGCGCTGTACCTGCCGATCCCGTCCGCCGGCCTCGGGGACGCCGGCGCGGAGACGGGGATGGTCGCCGCGTACGTCCGGGGCCGGGTCCCGGGAGGCCCGATCCTGACGCCGTTGCCCGCGATCGCCGTCGCCGCCGGGCGCGGGGTCCTCCCGGGGACGGAGCTCGGGGCGCACGCCGTGCTCGCCAAGGGGAGGGAGAAGGACGCGGCCCGGCTGCACCTGACGACGCTGCGCGCGCTCACCCGGGCCGTCGAGCGGCGGGCGCCGCGGGCGATCGTCCTGCACAGGTCCGACGACGCGCTCGACTTCGGCCGCGACCGCAGCACGGGAGCCCGGCACGCGAAGGGCGCCGTCCGGAGGTTCCAGCGCGCGGTCTTTGAGCGCTACGAGCGGGCGTTCACGACGCGATCGCTCGCGGTGTACGTGCCGCGGCGCGGGGTCGACGCCGGGCGCTGAGCTGTGGCATCTTCAGGTCGACTGGGGATGCGACGGAGGGACACGATGCCCAAGAAGGACGCCAAGGCCGAATCGCCGGAGCGCTCGTTCGACAAGATCCTCGAGGAGCTCGAGGGCGTGATCCGCGATCTCGAGGGCGACGTGCTCCCGCTCGAGGAGGCGCTCAAGAGGTTCGAGGCCGGCGTGGGGCTGGCGCGGGAGGGGGCGGCGCGGCTCGACGCCGCGGAGCGGCGCGTGGAGGAGATCCTGAAGGACGGGACGGTCGCGCCCCTGCCGCCGATCGACGAGTAGGGGCGAGGGCTCGCCTCGCCCTTGGGCCTGCATCATGCCCCGATCGCGAAGCCGAACATGATCACGGGCTCGATCTGCCAAGCCCAGACGTACGCTTCGTAGTCGTCTTCCCAGACCTCTTCGACGTCATCGTCGCTCGCCTTCCATTTGGAGAACGGGACGATCGCCGCGCCGACCGAGATCGGGATCGACATCTTGAAGCCGCTCAGGTTGAACAGGAAGATCTCGACGCAGAACCGCGGGAGAAGCTCGAACCCGTTGTACTTCTCCGGCTCATCGATGCCGACGATGCCCGGCTCTCCGTCCTCGATCCCCGTGCGGTGGTACCCGAGGTCGAGGCCGCCGCCGACCCACACCCGCGAGCCCACGAGGCCGCCGAACTTGAGCGAGGCGCCCACTCCGACGTGCAGGTGGCCGATGTCCTCGAGATCGTCGTCGTCATACTCGATAGCGTCGCTGTCCTCGATCCGCACGCCGATGTTCTCGCCCTTGCCGATGCGGAAGTACGGGCCGATGTGGAAGCTCGGCGACGCGGCCCACCTGGGCGCGACGTAGATGCCGCCGTATGGTCCCGTGCCGGCCGAGCGCGAGTCGACGCCCGCGTCTTCGAACCCGTCCTGATAATCGGAATCGTCGGACTTGATTCGCTTCTGCCCCCACGATCCGACGCCGATCATCGCGTCGAACTCGAGGTACCCCTTCTCGAACGCCGCGATCGGGCGGGGCTTCGGGCGGTTGAAGATCGGCTTCGGCGCCGGAGCCGGGCTCGCCGCGGCGGCGGGCGCCGGGGCGACCGGGGCGGGTGCGACCGGTGCCGCGGGCGTCACGCACTGCCCGTTTTCGCAGATCCGGTCCCCCTTGCAGTCGATGTCGGTCTTGCACTGGGCCGCGCCGGGCCGCGCGATGGCGGTGACGGCGAGCGCGATAGTGCACGAGATCACGAAGCGTTTCATGGTGGTTGCTCCTTGTTTCAGTGCCCCATGTAGCCGAGCGCCTCGAGCTGTGCCCGAGTCGCGGCGTCGATGCGGACGTCCTCGCTCGCGTGGTGTTTCTTCGGCGCCGCGCCCGTCTCACCCGCGCCGCCGGCCTCGATGAACCGGCCGAGGTGCGCGCCGAGCTGCTCGCGCATGAAGGCCAGGGCGATCGGCTGCGCGTCGCTGAGATCCCGCGTCTCGCCCGGATCCGCGGCGAGATCGAAGAGGGTCGTCGAGGAGCCCCGCACGATCAGCTTCAGCCGTCCCATGCGGGCGGCGCGCTGCCCGTCGAGGAACTCCGAGAAGACGGCGCGCGGGAAGTCGCCCGCCCCGCCGCGGAGGAGCGGCAGAAGGCTGCGGCCCTCGATCTCCTCCGGGCAGGGCACCGCGAGGATCTCGCACGCCGTGGGGAGCACGTCGACCAGCCCGACCTCGACGTCCGTGCGGCGGGCGGTCTGCGCCCCTGCGGAAGGCGGCCGGATGATCAGCGGCACGTGCAGGAGCTCCTCGTACATCGAGTGCCCGTGGCCGACGGAGCCGTGGTCGAAGAACTCCTCGCCGTGATCCGACGTGATGACCACGAGCGAGTCGTCGAGGAGCCCCGCGCCCTCGAACGCCTCGAACATGCGGGCCAGGTGATCGTCGTGGTAGCTGATCTCCCCGTCGTACAGCGCCTCGAGCCGCTGCTTGTCGCGGAGGGAGAGCCGGATCGCGCCGACCTTGATCTTCTCGAGGAGCTCCGCGGTGCGGGTCGGCTCCACCGGCCCGGTGTACGGATCGTCGTCGTACTTCGCACGGTACTCGCGCGGCGGCATGTACGGCACGTGGGGGTCGATCGTGTGCACGTACAGGAAGAAGCGCTTCTCCTTGGGGCGCTTGTCGAGCCACGCGATGACGTCGTCCGAGACGAACTGGGCGCGGTTCGGCTTGCCCTCGCGCACGTAGTTCGTCCAGGCGTCCCAGCCGCGCTCGAAGCCGAACTTGCCCGACACGTAGCCGTTCGCCACGAACGCCGCCGTCGCGAAGCCCTGGCCCCGGAAGTGCTGCGACGCGAGCGCGACCGACTCCGGCACCTTGTTCGTCTCGGTTTTCGTCCGGTGCGTGGTCGGGAAGAGGCCGGTCAGGAGCGTCGCGGTGGACGGCTTGGTCCAGTTCTCCTGGACCCACGCGCGCTCGAAAACCGTGGATTCCGCCGCGATCCGCCCGAGTTGCTCCGCCACGACGCGCGAGTCCGGGTCGTAGGGCCGCAGGTGATCGGCGCGCACGGTATCGATGAGGATGACGATCAGGTTCCTGGCCTGCTTGACCTCGGTTTCGGCTCTCGCGCGCGCCGGGACGTAGAGCCCGGCGCCGTCGAGCGCCACGTCGCCCACCTCGGCCGCCAGGGTGAGCGCGACCGCCTTTCCCGCCGACGCGCCGAGGCCGATCGAGAATCGTGCCCCGTCGCGCGGGGCGGGCCGCCGTTCGAGCTCCGCGCGCGCGCCGCCGTCCTCGCGGGCAGAGACGACGAGGGTGCCGCCGTTTTCGGAACGGAACGCGCCGCGCGCGATCGCGCCTTCGGGAATCGGGAGGTTGAAGGTCAGCGACTCCCCGGCCGACAGCACGAGCGTCCCCTCCTTGCCTCCGGCCTTCTCCCGGCACGCGTCGTACGCCGCTGCCGCCGCGCCGCCCTCGGATCCGGCGAAGGCCACGCGCACGTAGTCGACGGCGAGCGACGCGCCGCGGCCGTCGTGGGCGGGCTTGCGCGTGTTGAAGCGGAGCACGATCTCGTTGCGCCCGGCGCGCAGCCCTGCGCCGAAGCGCACGTCCGCGTGGCCGAACTCGGACGTCCCGAACTCGGCGTTCCCGATGTGCGCGCCGTTCAGGTACACCCGCCCGCCGCCGCCGC
The DNA here is from genome assembly GCA_023229365.1 of Pseudomonadota bacterium. Lineage (NCBI taxonomy): Bacteria > Pseudomonadati > Pseudomonadota > Pseudomonadota bacterium. The sequence continues at coordinate 42,265 of JALNZK010000029.1, forward strand.
CCACGGCGCGCGCCCGGATCGCGATGGAGCCGCCGCCCGCTTCCGCTGGCGCGATGTCGAACACGATCTTCCCGGTCGCGCCGCTCAGGTACGTGAACGTCGTCCCGTCCTTTTCGTAGTCCCCGCGCCAGCCGGAGCGCCAGTCGCCGAACGTGTACTTGTGACGCGCCTCCGTCCCGAAGTCGATCAGCAGGCCGGACGAGCGGAGGTGCGCCGACGCGAGCCTCTCAACGAAGCCGAAGATCGGCTCGAACCGCGGCCCGCCGTCGCTCGTCGGGGTAGCGGGGGTCGCCGCTGCGCTCGTCGTCGGAGCGTTGCCCTCGGGCGCCGCACCGGAGTCGCCGGCTTCTCCCCCGGGGGGAGCGGGCCGGTCCGGCGCGAGATCCCGCCCGCCGTTGCCGCAGCCGGGCAGCGTGCAGGCCAGTGCCAAGAGGCCGAGGAAGGGACCCATGCGGCGCGCGGTGTTCATAGTCGAGCTCGCCTCCCGCTCCGCAGTGTAGCGGCATGGGAGGGCGACCGCCAATTCTGCGAGGAGGCGCAGCCGAAATCGCGCACCTCCCATCGGATACCGGCTATCATCGGGAGCGTCCGCGGGCGGCTGCCGCGGGATGAGGTGTCCTCGTTGCGCACATGGATCTCCCGGATCGCCTTCCTCGGGCTCGTCTTCCTCGCCCTGCCGCTCGTCCATTGGGCGACCCGGCCGCTCGCCGCGAGCGACGTGTTCTGGCAGGTGCGCACCGGCGAGATCGCGCTCGAGACCGGGACGTTCCCCGCGGCGGACCCGTTCTCGTACACCATGCACGGCGCGGCCTGGAACAACCACGAGTGGGGCTTCGAGCTCGTCGTCGCGCTGCTCCACGCCGGGTGGGGCTGGAACGCGCTGCGCCTCCTCGTGCTCGCGATCGTCCTCTCGACCGCGATAGGCCTCGTCGTCGTCGTGGGGCGGCGTGCGGGCGCGGCCGGCGCGCTCCTCGCGGTGGCGGCGTTCGCCCTGTTCGCGCGGTACAAGATGATGCCCGTCCCGCAGCTCGCCTCCATGGCGCTGTTCCTCGCGGCGTTCCACGCGTTTCGCGGCGGGCGCCTCGCCGCCTCCTGGAAGCGCACCGGGCTGCTCGCGCTCGTGATGCTCGCCTGGGGGAACCTCACGGCCGAGGCGCTCATGTTCCTGCCGTTCTTCGTCGCCGATCAGGCGCTCTATCGGCTCTCGCCGCGTCCGAACGAGCCCTTGCCGCCGCCGCCACGCCGCCACGCCCTGCAGGTCGCGATCGTCTGCGTCGCGCCGCTCGCCACGCCGCCGTGGTCGTCGACGCTCGAGTACGTCCTCTTCGGGCTGTCCACGCGGGGCGACGTGAACACGGAGTTCGCGCCGCTCTGGGCGCCCGCCACCGCGGTGACGCCGTGGGCCAAGCATGTCGCGGCCGTCCTCGTCGCCGCCTATGCGATCTGGGCGGTCCACCGCTTCCTCAGCGGCCGCGGTCGCCGGAGGGACGCCGCGCGGGAGATCGTGCCCGGGCTGCTCGCCTGCGCCCTCGCCGTCGCGTTCGAGCGCAACCTCTGGCTGCTCGTGCTGCCGCTCGGTCGTCTGCTCGTCGCCCTCGGGGGACGGGCGGTCTCCCCGGCGCGGCTGGCGATCGCCCAGGGCGCCGCGGTCGTCCTCGCCGCCGCGATCTTCCTGCGCTTCGCCTGGGTGCTCGGCTGGACGCCCGGCGCGGCGCTGGCCATCGTCGCCTCCGAAGAGTACCGTCGCGCGGAGTTGGATGCGGGGAGCCTCCCGGTCGCGTGCGTCGAGGCGCTCGCCTTGACGCCGTCCGTCACGCGCGTCTTCACGCTGCGCTCGTGGGCCGGCTACGTCATCTGGCGGCTCCCGCACGCGCGGGTCTTCATCGACGGCCGCAACCGCGAGTACCCGCCCGAGCTCCACCGCGCGGGCGCCCGGATCTGGGCCGGGAGCGAGGACGCCCTCCGCCTGCTGGACGCCACCGGGACCGAGGCGGTCGTCGCGCGGCCCGGATGGAATGAGCTGCCCCATGTCGCGAAGGGCGGCTGGGAGCTGCGCGCCCGCGGGCCCCGCTGCGCGCTTTTCGAGCGGTCGGATCGCGCCCGGTAGCCGCTTGCAGATTCGACTTCAACAGGTACAGTAGGGAAGACTTCCTTACAGGAGGGTCCCACCGATGACTCGACGGCCCCGTCTTTCGCGCCCCTTCTCCCTGGCGCTCGGCGCGCTGCTGGCGATCGCGCCAGCGGCCTGCATGGAGGTGCTCGACGACCGCGAGAACGACGGCGGCGCTTCGGACGGCGCGTGCGGGCAGTGCCACGGCGCCCAGGGAAACAGCGACGCCCACGCGGCGCACGTCTCGGGAAACGGCACGTACGGCAAGGCGTTCGCGTGCTCGGAGTGCCACCCGGTGCCGGCGAGCGGCGGGTACGACGGGACGCACCTGAACGCCGCGGTCGATGTCGTGTTCCCCGAGGGCGGGCTCGCGCGCGCCGACGGGGCGGAGCCAGTGTGGAGCAGTTCTTCCTACACCTGCGCGGGAGTGTACTGCCATGGCGCTACGCTCGGCGGCGGCACGCTCACGGAGCCGGATTGGTACGCGGGGAACTTGAACGAATCCCTCGGCGGCCCTTCGATTCCATGCGGCTCGTGCCACTCCATCCCGCCACCGTCGCCCCACCCGTCGGACGACGAGTGCAAGAGCTGCCACGAGGACGCGTACAACGACCACGCGTTGGATCCCGGTTTCCACATCAACGGCGAGGTCGATTTCGAGGACGAGGGAGAGGACGACGGCGTGGGGGCGCGGCCGTGAGGAGCGCCGCGCTCTCGGCGATCATCGTCGCGATCTACGCCGCGGCGGTGGTCGCACAGGAGCCGCTCGACGCGGGCGCCGAGGGGCCGGAGGCGCCGGAGCTCGAGGCCGACGCCGGGGCGCCCGAAGCGGACGCCGACGCCGAGCCGGTCGAGGAGCCCGTGGCCGCGGCAAAGGCGGGCGGGCCACCCGAGCCGTCTCTGAACACGCGCGTCTCCGGGAGGCTCCGATCCGAGCTGTTCCTCACGCAGCGGCCGCGCATGCGCAGCATCGGCGCCGGGCGGTACGCGATCCGCTCGGAGCGCGTGTTCCCGTTCTACGAGACGTTCGAGCTGCGCGCCGACGAGATCGGCGTGAAGGGGCTCTCGGTCCAGTTCCAGGGCTGGGCGGGTATCGATCTCGCGGACGTGTGGTTCGACAACCGCCTCGTCGCCGATCCGACGGTTCTATTCGTCCAGTATCGCGATCACGGCGCCGACATCCGGCTCGGGCGCCAGCTCGTCTACTCCGGCGCGACGCGCGGGCTGCACCTCGACGGCCTGGTCGCGGCGTACGAGACCCCGGCGCACGTCGGGATCGAGGTGCTCGGCGGCCTCGTCGTGTCGCCCGATCTCGGCCCGGACTGGTACCGCGATCCGCCGGCGTCCGCCGGGTACGACGACTACGGCGCCGGGTTCAGCGACTGGGATCGGGACGGCGACTACGCGGTCGGCGGGCGGATCTTCTACAGGCTCGCGGGCCGCGTCTCGGCCGGCGTGTCCGTGCTCGAGGTGACGGAGCTCGACGAGATCGATAGGCGGCTGTTCGGCGTCGACCTCGACTTCACGCCGCTCTCGTGGCTCGGCGCGACCGGCAACGCCGTGCTCGATCTCGCGGCGAGCCGCCTGCAGGAGGCGAACCTCGTCCTCGATATCCACCCGATCCGCGCGCTCTCGTTCGGCGCCGACTATAGGCACGCGGATCCGACGCTCTACCTCTCGCACATGTCGATCTTCTCGGTGTTCTCCACCGAGGAGTACGACGCGGTCGGCGGCGCGGTGAGGGTCCGGCCCGTCGAGTGGCTGGATCTCTACGCGGAGTACCACCATAGGTTCTACAGCTACCTCGATCGGCGCGGCGCGGCGGCCGATCCCGCGTACGCCGCGGTGGTGGACACTGGCTACGAGGTGGAGGGCGGCGCGGTCGCGCGGTTCGGCAGGACGCGCGCGGGCCGGATCGTCGCGGACTACACGCGCCAGGGCGAGTCCGACCTCGGCGTGCACCAGCTCCACGGCGGGCTAATCATCCCGATCGCGGTCGAGGGGCTGCGCGCGGTCGGCAACGGCTACGTCGACGTCTTCGACGACGCCTGGAACGCGCCGTACGGCTCGGTCGACGGCGTGTCGGGGGCGTCGAAGGTCCGGCGGCTCGGGTTCCTCGTCGACGGCGGGCTCTACTACGGAACCTCGAGGTTCGAGGTCGGCGGCTACGCCTCGCACTCGGCCACGCCGTACGTCCGGCAGGAGACGCGGGGGATGCTCAAGTTCCTCTACAACTTCGACGTGCGGTTCGTCGGGCGGGGGCGGCCATGACGCGCCTCTGCGGGAAACGCCTGCGCCTCCTCGCCGCCGCGGCGATCGTCGGCGCGTGCTCGGCCGCGACGAGGCAGGCGCCGGACACGATCGTCTTCTCGCACAACGTGCACGCCGAGCAGGGGATCGCGTGCGGCGACTGCCACCAGGGGCTCTTTGAGGACGCGGAGCGCGAGGTCGATCCGCTCATGAAGATGGCCGCGTGCGGCGACTGCCATGACGTCGGGAGCCCGGAGGGATGCGGCACCTGCCACACGAACGCGGGGGCGCCGGGCACGTACGTCGAGCGGCCCGAGACACACCTCCTCTTCTCGCACCAGCGCCACGAGGAGCGGGACGCGGACTGCGCGCGCTGCCACGGCGACGCGGCGAACGCGCCGACGATCACCGCGAAGAACCGGCTCCTGCCCGCGCACCCGGAGTGCAACGCGTGCCACCAGGACGACATGGACGCGGGCGACTGCAAGCTCTGCCACGATCGGCTCGCCCTGTACGAGCGCGCGCCCGAGACGCTCTACTCCCACGAGCCGGGGTTCTTCGATCGGCACGGGCTTGCGGCCGCGGGCGGCGCGGACGTGTGCGCCACGTGCCATGATCCGTCGTTCTGCTCGGACTGCCACGCGAAGACGATGACGGTCGTGCCGTCGTTCCGGATGCAGGAGCGCGTGGACCGCAGCTTCATGCACGAGGGCGAGTGGATCTCGCGGCACGTCTTGAAGGCGCGGTCGGGCGACACGAGCTGCCTGAAGTGCCACGGCACGACGTTCTGCGCCGCGTGCCACGAGCGGAGCGGGGCAGGGGCGGCGCTCGGGCGCGTGAGCCCGCATCCATCGACGTGGTTGCAGGCGGGCGGGGCGGACAGCCACAGCCGGGCCGCGCGGCGCAGGATCGCCGAGTGCGCGTCGTGCCACGACCAGGGGCCCGCGTCGGTGTGCGTCCGCTGCCACGCCTCGGGCGGCGTGAACCCGCACCCGCCGGGCTGGAAGCCGCCCGTATCGCGCGACGAGCGCCCGTCGCACAAGATGTGCGGGATCTGCCACGACGACTGATCGCACCTCACGCAAGGAGGCCCGGATGACGACCTGGAAGGCGCTCTACGGCATGGTCTGGCTCTGCTTCGCGACGCTGTTCGTCGCGGTGTTCGATCCGATCCCCCACAAGGGGCACGTGCACGCCGTGCTCGGGATCGCCGTCCTCGTCCTCGCGTTCCGCAACAGCGCCGTCCTCGCCCGCAGCGCCTGCCCGGCACGGCTGAAGCGGATCTCCGCGTCCACGGCGAAGATCTGCGTCTTCGCGCTCTTGACCGGCGCGGCGCTCGCGGTGCCACAGCTCGAGGCGCACAAGTGGATCGTCTACGTGATCAAGGCGTTCCACATCTTCGCGATCGGCGCGATCCTCGCCCAGACCGCGTCGGTCGCCACCGCGCACGACGTCTGGCACGAGCGCGAGTGCGAGCCCGGCCCGCCGCGGCAGGGGTGAGCGATCAGTCCGCCGTTGGAGGGGGCAGGGACGGTCGGCGCGCACCCGACGAGATGTCGAAGTCGCGCACCATCTTCTCGTAGAGCTCGATCTCGCGCCGCGGGCCTATCACGAGC
>JALNZK010000030.1 GCA_023229365.1 Pseudomonadota bacterium
CGAGGCCTGCTGCGAGGCGCTCAAGACGGATCGGCGCACGCGGCGCGAGGTCGTGGCGATCGGGGCCGTCACCCTGCCCTCGCCCGCGGAGCCCGGATCCGAGGCGGACGTCCGCCGGCTGCTGCGAGCGCACGGGTCCCGTCCGGCGCCCGACCGGATCGCCGTGGCCCGCGCGGATCTCGCCGCCGGATCGCTCCCGACCGACGGCCTCGACGCGCTGCGCGCCGCGGTCGAGGCGCAGGTCGCCGCGGGGGCGCCCTTCGCGATCGCCGATCTCGACATCAAGGGGGGCGATCTCACCGCCGCGCTCGGGATGGCGCCGGGGCCGCAGGTCGGCCGCCTCCTCGAGACGCTGCTCGATCACGTCATAGATCACCCCGAGGACAACCGCCGCGACGCGCTCGTCGAGATCGCGAGGGCGCGCGGCCGGATTTGACGCGCCGCGAGCGGCGGGATAATCCCCGAGGTCATGATCTGGCCCTTCGGCGAACGTCGTCCCGCGCCGTCGAGGATCCGCGAGCTCGCGCCCGGCGGGCTCGTCGATCTGCACGGCCACCTCCTGCCCGGGCTCGACGACGGCCCGGCCGACGCCGCCGAGCGCCGCGCCATGCTGGATCTCTACGCCTCGATCGGCTACGCCCGCGTCGCGGCCACGCCGCACTGGAACCACTCGGGGTTCGAGACGCCGGCGCGGGCCGAGGTCGAGCGGCTCGTCGCCGAGGCGAACGCCGAAAGGGGCGGCGCGCCGCCCGAGGTCGTGCCCGGCGCGGAGATCGCGTTCGACGAGCGCTTCCTGCCCGCGTTCGCCGCGGACGAGCTGCCGCGCCTCGGCGCCGGGCGCGCGCTCCTCGTCGAGCTCTCGGCGCTGCCGGGCGCCCTCCCCCGCGGCTTCGACGAGCTCGTCTTCCGGGCAACGGCCCGGGGCGCGGCGATCGTGCTCGCCCACGTCGAACGCGTCCCCGATCTGCGGCGCGATCGCGGCCCGCTCGCCGATCTCCGGCGCGCCGGCGCGCTCGTGCAGGTCGATCTCGTGTCGCTCGCGGGGAAGCACGGGCGGACCGCCCGGCGGCACGGGTGGGCGCTCGTGGAGGGCGGGACCGCGGACGTCGTCGCGACGGACGCCCACGGGCCCCGCGACTTCCCGCTCGTCGAGCGCGCGCTCGAGGATCTCGCGCTGCTCGACGCCGCCGAGGCCGCCCGCCTGGCGGCCGCCAACCCGGGCCTGATCCTGTCCGGCGCGCACGGCGAGGTCGAGCGACATGACTAAGATCCTCGTGCGGCTCGCCGTCTCGATCGCGATCGCCGCGGGGCTCGCGTACTGGCTCCTCTCCCAGGGCTTCGACGTCGTCCCGTCCTGGGGCTCGATCGTCGAAGTCGCCGATCCGCTCTCGGCGCTCGCGTACGTCGCGCTGTTCGCGGTGTTCAACGTGCTGCGCGCCTTCCGCTGGGAGTACCTGCTCAGGCCGTTCACCGCGGTGCGGCGCGGCCCGATGATGGAGACCGCGTTCGTCGGCTTCGCGGCGATCCAGATGATGCCGCTGCGCACGGGTGAGGTCGCCCGCCCCTACCTGCTCGACCGCTATGCCGGCATCTCGAAGAGCGCGCTGTTCGGCACCATCGCGATCGAGCGCGTCATCGACGGGCTGCTCGTCTCGCTCCTCCTCACCGTGGCGCTGCTCACCGTGCCGCTCGGGAGCGGGCCGTACGTGCTCGCCCTGCGCGTCGTGCCGCTCGCCGTGTTCGTCGCCGCGCTCGCCATACTGGTGGCGTTCCACAGATCGCCGGATCGCGTGGGCGCGGTCCTCGGCAGGCTCATCGGCGCCTTCTCGAAGCGGCTCGCGGAGTTCACGGTCGGCGTCGTTTCGCGCTTCCACGCCGGCCTCGCCGCGCTGCCGGACAAGCGCGCGTTCTGGACGTTCACGGTGCAGTCGGCGCTCTACTGGGGCGTCAACGCGCTCGCGTTCTGGATCCTCGCGCGCGGCTGCGGTCTCGAGCTGTCGTTCTCGGGCGCGGTGGCGGGAATGGGCGTGCTCGCCGTCGGGATCCTCCTGCCGAGCGGCCCGGGCTACTTCGGCAACTTCCAGATCTCGGTCCTCGTCGCGCTCGAGATGTACCTCGGCGCCGCGGCGCGCACCGAGAACGCGGCCGTGTTCATCTTCCTCCTGTACGTCTTCCAGACCGGGCTCACGCTGATCTTCGCCGCCGTCGCGGCGATCCCGATGCTGCGCCGCCCGGTCGTGCACCGCACGTCGCTGCCGCCGCCGCCCGACGGAGATCGCCCCTGACGCCCCGGTACCCGATTATTTTACTAGCGTAAACGGCCGCACTCTCGCACTCGATCCAGGGAGGTGAAAAATGCGGAAACTAGAATTCACGGCGGCGATCTACTTAGCGGCGTTGCTCGCGCTCGGCTGCAACTCGACGTCAGAGAACACATGCGACGAGTGCGACGACGGCGACTGCGGGGACACGGATACGGATTCGGATACTGACACCGACTCGGATACTGATACCGGTTCGGACACAGACGGCGATACCGACACCGACAGCGACACCGATTCGGACGCCGTCGAATGCCCGGAACCGATCGGGGAGACGTGCCCGAGCGATCTGGAGGCTGTGATCCCGCCGCTCGTGTTCGAGGCATCCGAGTTCGGGGAAGGGACGCGTTTCATCGACGCGGCGCCGTGGTCGGTCCTCGCCGAGCGCGAGGGTGTCGGCACGCGCACCATCTCGATCATCGCGTACGACCAGGAGGGCGACGGGACGTGGACGGCCGCTAACTCCCTGGTGGCCGCGCTCGATGTATCGACCGACTCCGGCGTGCGCGCGCTCGCCCTCTCAACAACGGAGTACGGTGGCGGGCCCGATCTGCCGTCGTATGTGGCCATACTGTGCAACGACGTCGCCTGCGCGCTGTATGGCGCCGATCTCGACGCCTATTCGCCCGACGCGGAGCTCGCACCGATCCCGGGCGGCGACCTCCCGCCGAACACGGCGGTTCACGGCCTCTGGCGAGGTTTCGAAGGCGACTTGGTTTGCGCGTACGGCGACGGGATCCACTGCTTCGACGGGACTACATGGACGTCGCCCATCCCGGCCGACGCCGAGAATCCGCTGTTCAACGACATGTGCACCGCGTTTTTCGACGATACCGCGGGAGCGTTCGCCGTGGGAGATCTCGGCCGCTACGCCATGTCCGGCTTCCCGGATTGGGAGAGCTCCTGGGGGACCGCGTACCCCGACAGGACCGCCGTGGCCGCCTACTACCCCGACGGCTGGACGATCGCCATCGAGGGAGGCGACCTGCAGATCGAGGTCGGCGACGAGGTGCTCTACAGCTGCGACTTCTCGGGCGAGGACATCGTCGAGCTGCACGTGTTGAACTCGTGGTTCTGGTCGGAGAACAAGAGCTTCGGCGTCACGGCGTCGGGCCGCGTGTTCGCTGCCCACGGTCCGGTCACCGCGATGGAGGGCGCGTGCTATGCAGAGCAGACCCTCGGCGCGAATTCTAAAGCCCTCTCCTTCTGGTGCGGTATCGCCATAAACGTGTTCTTGATGGACGAGAACGCGCTGTACGGCACGACCGAGTGCTACATAGACTAGCGCCATGGAGGCGAAAATGCGGAGGCGCGGATTCATCGCGACGGTGCTCTCGGCCGCGTCGCTCACGACGATACTCGGCTCGGGGTGCGGCGAGGACACCCGCGGGAGCGGCGGCGGGGGAGCGGACTCGGATACCGACTCTGACACCGACTCGGACGCCGACGCCGGCACGGACACCGATACCGATTCGGATTCGGACACCGACACCGACGGGGACTGCACCGAGGCCGACTACCCGCCCGGTCCTTACGCCTGGTTCCTCGACGGGGTGGTGGACGACGTGACGTTCCCGGCGATCTTCGACGACGCCGTGACGGAGCTCGTGCTGAGCGAGGCCCACTGTTCGGAGGTGAAGTCGCTGGTGTTCGCCCTCGGCGCCAACACGTGAAGCAGCTGCCCTGCCCGGTTCGGGCAGATCGGCGAGATCGAGGACGAAATCCACGCCGCCCACGGCGAGCTCGTCGGCCTCTACTGGGCGGACATGGTCACCTATTCAAATCAACCGCTGGAAGACATCGACGAAATCCTCGACTCCGACGGCTGGGAAGGCGGCTGGCGCGTCCAGGAGGACGCCGCCCAGACGATTTCGTCTACCCTTTACGACATTCCCTACTTCTTCGAATACCTGCCGTTCGTGTTCATCATCGAGACGTCCACGATGCAGATCGTCGCTACCGACAGCGGCGACGCGGTCACGCCCATCAACGTGGACATCCTCGGCGTCGTGCAGGAGATCGACGACGCCGATTGAGCGTGCGGATTCGCACGAGACGCACCTGACGATCCGGCGGCCGTGGTATCCTCCCGGACGAGGGAGGCGAACATGAAGACGCTGGGAACCATCGCAACGGTGCTTTCGGCCGCGGCGCTCGCGATCGGCTGCGGCGAATCCGGATCGCCCGGGGATGGCGACGCGGATTCGGACGCGGACTCCGACACCGATGGGGATTCGGACACGGACACCGACACCGACGCCGACACCGACACCGACACCGACGCCGACACCGATTCCGACACCGATTCCGATTCCGACCTGTGGCACCCGGCGCCGGGCACGACGTGGCAGTGGCAGCTCACCGAGGAGATCGATACGAGCTTCGATGTGGCGATGTACGACATCGACCTCTTCGACGCGCCGGCGGAGACGATCGCGGCGCTGCAGGGCGCGGGCCGCGCGGTCGTCTGCTACTTCTCGGCCGGCAGCCGCGAGGACTGGCGGCCGGACGCGGCGGACTTCCCGGAGGAGGCGATCGGTTCGGCGCTCGACGGGTGGCCGGGCGAGAGCTGGATCGACGTCACCTCCGAGGCGATCCGGGAGATCATGACGGCCCGGCTCGACCTCGCGGTGGACAAGGGCTGCGACGGCGTGGAGCCGGACAACGTGGACGGCTACGCGAACGACAACGGGCTCGGGCTGACGGCCGAGGCGCAGCTCGACTACAACGCGTTCCTCGCGGACGCGGCGCACGCGCGGGGCCTGTCGGTCGGGCTCAAGAACGATCTCGAGCAGGTCGCGGCGCTCGCGCCCCTGTTCGACTGGGCGCTGAACGAGGAGTGCCTCTCCTGGGACGAGTGCGGGATGCTCGCGCCGTTCCTCGCCGCAGACAAGGCGGTGTTCCACGTGGAGTACGTCGACGACGAGCCCGAGGGCGCGGCGAAGATCGCCGAGGTGTGCGGCGATCCTGCGATCGAAGGGTTCTCCACGCTCGTGAAGACCTGGGATCTCACCGCCTGGATGCTCGCCTGCGATTGACGATCCGCGCCGGGCGTGTGGTAATGTCCGCGCGGAAAGCCGCGAGGGTAGAGCTTGGATCTCCAGGAGCACGCCGAGTCGGCCATCGCCCCCGGGACGCTGGTCGACAACTTCAAGGTCGCCCGTCTGATAGGCCGCGGCGGCATGGGCGAGGTCTACCTGGCGCGCGACATGAAGCTCGGCCGCAAGGTCGCGCTCAAGGTGGTCCACCCGGAGGCGCTCGGCGACGCCACCGCCGTGGAGCGGTTCCAGTTCGAGGCGCGGGTCACCGCGCGCTTCAGCCACCCGCACATCGTGACGATCTTCGCGGTCGGCGAGCACAACGGGAGCCCGTACGTGGCGCTCGAGTACCTCGAGGGCCAGACCCTGCGCGAGCGCATGGAGGAAATGCGCCTCTCGGTGCGCGAGACGATGCGCATCGGCCTCGCGATCGCCGAGGCGCTCGCAGAGGCGCACCGGCACGGCGTGCTGCACCGGGATCTCAAGCCCGAGAACGTGCTCCTGCCCCGTGACGGCCGGCTGCGGGTCGTCGACTTCGGGCTCGCCAAGGCGGTGGCGGGCCAGGAGGGGCTCCTCACCCAGACGGCGCGCCACGCGGCCACCGTCCGGCTGGAGTCCTCGACCCAGGCCCGCTTCCTCACCAGCGGCGGCGTGGTCGGCACCCCGCTCTACATGGCGCCCGAGCAGTGGATGGACCAGGAGCACACCTCGGCGATCGACGTCTGGGCGCTCGGCACGATCCTCTACGAGCTGATCTGCGGCCACCCGCCGTTCGACGACGAGACCATCTTCGCCCTGTGCGCGCGGGTGTGCTCCAAGGACCCGTCCCCGGGCCTGACCCAGGTCGACGACGTGCCCGCCGAGCTCCAGGAGATGATCCGGGCCTGCCTCGACAAGGATCCCGCGCGGCGTCCGGCGGCCGACGCCGTCGTCGAGGCGCTGGGCGGCCTGGTCTATCGCGGGAAGGTGCGCCTCGAGGGCGAGGTCAGCCCCTTCCGCGGCCTCCTGCCGTTCACCGAGCGCCACGCCGATCTGTTCTTCGGGCGCGAGGACGAGATTACCGCCTTCCTCGAGCGCATCCGCGTCGAGCCGGTGCTGCCGGTCGTCGGGCCCTCCGGGGCCGGCAAGAGCTCCTTCGTGCAGGCGGGCATCTTCCCGCGACTGCGCGAGCAGGGGCGCTGGTCGGTGCTGTCCCTGCGGCCCGGCCGGCAGCCGTTCGAGACGCTCGCCTCGCGCGTAATCCGCGGCGAGAGCGACGGCGCCTACCTGAGCGCGTCGATCCGGCAGACCCGCCACTCGGTGCCGGCCGACCGTCCGTCGCAAACGACGACGGACGAGGAGAGCCTCGGCCAGCAGCTGCGCGAGTCGCCCGGGCGGCTGTCGCTGATCCTGCACCAGCTCGCGGAGCGTGACGGCGTGCGGGTGCTCCTGTTCGTCGATCAGCTCGAAGAGCTCTACACGAACGTCGACGACGACCGCGAGCGGTGCGCCTTCATGGAGGCGATCTGCCGCGCGGCGGACGATCCGAACGGGCCCGTGCGCGTGGTGTTCAGCCTGCGCGACGACTTCATGGTGCGGCTGGCCGAGACCGCCGTGGCCCGCGACGTCATGGCGCACATCGCGGTGCTGCGCAGCCCGGGCCCCGAGGCGCTCAAGGAGATCCTGACCCGATCGCTGGAGGCCAGCGGCTACAGGTTCGAGGACCCGCAGCTGACCTCGGACATGGTGCTGGCCGTGAGCGGCGAGCCCTCGTGCCTGCCGCTCCTGCAGTTCGCGTGCAGCCAGCTCTGGGAGCGGCGCGATCGCGAGCGGCGCGTGCTCACCCGCGCGTCGTACGAGGCGATGGGCGGCATCGAGGGCGCGCTCGCGAGGCACGCCGACTCGATCCTGGCGGGCTTCACGCCGGAGCAGACCGACGTCGCGCGCCAGATCTTCCTGCGGCTGATCACGCCCGAGGGCACGCGCCAGGTCGCGTCGCGCTCGCAGCTCGTCGAGGGGCTCGGCGCGGCCGGGGAGGAGGTGCTCGACCGGCTGATCAACGAACGCGCGGTGCTCGTGCGCAAGGGCCGGGAGCGCAGCGGCGGCGCCGAGGTGGAGCTGGTCCACGAGTCGCTGATCCGCAACTGGGAGCAGCTGCGGCGATGGATCGACGAGAGCCGCGAGGAGGTCGCGTTCCTGGCCGAGGTCAGCCAGGCGACCCAGCTCTGGGAGAAGCGCGGCTGCCGGCGCGAGGAGGTCTGGCAGGGGGACGCCCTGCGCGACGCCCTGCGGAAGGCGGATCGCCTCGCCGGCATGCCGGAGACCGCACGCCGCTTCCTCGACGCGGGCAAGCGCAAGGAGGAGGCCCGGCTCCGCCGTCGGCGGTTCCTGACCCTCTCGGGCGTCGGCCTGCTCATGCTGATCGCCGTGGTGTCCGTCATCGTCACGCTGGTCGTGATCAGCCAGGCCCGCGAGGTGCGCCTGCAGCACGACCGGGCAGAGGAGAAGGGGGCCGAGGCGCTGCGGGAGAGCGCCCGCGCCGCGATGATGCGCGGCGATCTGCTCGAGACCCGTGCCAAGCTGCGCGGCTCGCTCGAGTCCCAGGACTCCACGCTGGCGCGCGTCCTGTGGCTGCAGCTGCAGGAGAACTCGCTGATCGGCTCCAAGGAGCTCGGCATCTTCGTCAAGCGCATCTCGGTCTCCCCTGACGGGCGCACCTTGGCCGCGGTCGGATCGAACCGCGCGGTCTACCTGATGGACGTCCAGACCCACGCGATCCGCGTGCTGCGCGGACACTCCGAGACCGTGGTGACCGCGTCTTTCTCGCCGGACGGGAAGCTCCTGGCGACCGGCACGATCGACGGCGACGTGTGGCTGTGGAACCTCGAGCGCGACACCCTGACGATCCTGCGCGGGCACGAGCGCGGCGAGGCGGGCAAGGTCACCGACGTGTGCTTCAGCCCCGACGGCAAGCTGCTCGCCAGCAACAGCTACGATCAGACGATCCGGCTGTGGGACGTGGCCACCGGCGCGCAGCGGAGCGCCATCGACAGCGGCAACCGGGGCGGCAGCCTGGCGTTCAGCCCGGACGGCCGGACGCTGGCGTCGACCGGTCGCGACGCGCTGGTCCGCCTGTGGGACGTCGCCTCCGCGGCGCAGGCGCGCGAGCTCGCCGGGCACCGCGACTGCACCAACGCCGCGGTGTTCAGCCCCGACGGCCGGCTGATCGCGTCGTCGGGCTGCGACCGCCGGGTAGTGCTGTGGGACGCGCGGAGCGGGAGCGAGCTCCGCGAGCTGGGGGGCCTCGGCGACATCGCCACCGGCGTGGCGTTCAGCCCGGACGGCGAGCTCGTCGCCGCCGGCAGCTGGGACAAGACCGTGCACGTGTGGGACGCGGCCACGGGCGCGGTGGTCAGATCGATCCAGGGGCACGACGACATCGTGACCGCGGTGGCCTTCGGTCCCCGGGGCCGGGTGCTCTTCTCGGCCGGCGCCGACAAGACCATCCGCATCTGGAACGTCGAGGCGGGCGAGTCGCGGGGCGCGCGCGGCGGGCACCAATCGCGGGCGCTGGCGGTGGCGTTCAGCCCGGACGGCAAGCTCCTCGCCTCGGTCGGGACCGACAAGACCGTGCGACTCTGGGACGCGTCCAGCGGCGAGCTCCTGCGCGTGATGCTCGGACACGAGGCGATCGTCACCTGCGCCGCCTTCAGCCCCGGCGCCGAGACCCTCGCCACGGGGTCGATCGACGGCAGCGCGCGGCTCTGGGACACGGCCACCGGGAACGAGCTCGCCGTGCTCGGCAAGCACGAGAGCGGGGTGCGCGAGGTCGCGTTCAGCCCAGACGGCGCCACCCTCGCCTCGGGTTGCAACGACGCGAGCGTGGATCTGTGGGACGTGAAGACCGGCACGCGGCGCGGCAGGCTGTCCGGCCACGCCCTACAGGTCTGCGCGATCGACTTCAGCCCCGACGGCCGGTACCTGGCCACCGGCAGCCGCGACAAGACGATCCGCGTCTGGGAGAGCTCCGGCGGCGAGCCGATAGCGGAGCTCACCGGCCACGAGGCCGAGGCCTGCCCGCTTCGGTTCGATCCGAACGGGAGGGGCCTGGTCTCCGCGAGCAGCGACGGGACGATCCGGATCTGGAACACCGACACTTGGAAGGGCGAGCTCGGCGGCCGACACGGCGGGAACCCGCACGCCCTGCACGCCATGGGCGACGACGTGCGCGTCTGCGTCGAGCGCGAGGCCGAGGGCCGCGGCCAGGAGCACTCCCTCTTCCTCTGGAGCGCCGCCGGGGCGACCCCCACGAGGCTGGGGTTGACCATCCCGCCGGCGTCGCGGGTCTCGTTCAGCCCGGACGGCTCCCGGGTCGCCACGTCCACGGAGGAGGGCAACGTCGTGCTGTGGGACGCGTCGACGGGGCGGCAGATCTGGCGCGCTCCGCTTCTCATGCACGATCCGCCCGCGGTGCTGACCCACCAGGGCTGGGTCGATCTGCGCGCCGCGCCGACCCCCGGACCGGCGCCCGAGGCGCGCTGGCGCGACGCGGTCGTGCGGCGGGCCGATCAGGCCTCGCAGAGCGCGGACGGAGCGCTCCTGTGCATGCGCACGTTCGACGACGAGCTCGAGTTGTGGAGTCCGCCCCGGGACGAGCGGCTCTTCGCCGATCGGATCGAGGATCTGGCGCAGGCCCTGGCGCTGCCGAAGGGTTGCCTCGCGCGCACCGGCTCCGGTGAGCTCCGCCTGTACGGCGAGAGCGGATCGCACCAGCTGCTGCACGAGCAGGCGCGCGCCGTCGCACGCGACGACACGACCGGCGAGATCCTCGTCGCCGCGGACCGCGAGGTGAAGATCTTCGACGCCGCCGGCGGCGTGCGGCAGACGCGCAAGGTCGACCCGGGCGTCACCGCGCTCACCCGCATCGGCGAGGTCCTCGTGCTCGGCTTCCGCGAGGGCGACATCCAGCTCGTCGATCTCGGCGGCGGCGAGCCGACGGGCGGCCCCCGCGGCACGGAGTTCGGCTTCGAGGGGGTGCCCGCGAGCGAGGTGCGCAGCTTCCTGCCCGGCCCGCTCGACACGCTGGTGGCGGGCTACGCCAACGGCTTCCTCGGGATCTGGAGCCTGCGCAGCGGCACGCTGCTCTACCAGCTTCGGCTCCACGGCTCGATCGATCACCTGGTGGTCGACGACGAGACCCTCTACGCCGCGTCGGGCCTGGGCGACCACGTCACCCTCGATCTGGGCGTGCTCGGGCGCCCCTACTGCGATCTGATGCGCGAGGTGTGGTCGGCGGTTCCGGTCGCCTGGTCCGATGGCCACGCCATCGCCCAGCCTCCGCCGGGCAAGCACGTCTGCGCCGGCCCGTGACCCTTTCGCGAAACCTGTCACGCGGCCCGGGGTGTGCTATTATCTCGACATGAGGATATTCATCACCGCGCTGGTTGTCGCAGCGGCCGTCGTCGTCGCAGGACCGTCCTGTGTCATCGGCGGGGACGAGCCCTGGGACGACAACCCCGGCGACACGGACACGGACATCGACGGCGACGGCGACGGCGACGGCGACACGGACACGAACACGGCGCTGTACGACGGGGACGGCGGGATCGACGGCAGCGTCGACGCGGGCTGATCGCGGGGAACGTGACATGAGCAAGGCGCGCGCGCTGTTCGTATTCGCCCTCGTCGCGACGCTCTTCTCGGGCTGCATCATCGGCGGCGACGAGCCCTGGGACGACAACCCGGACGACACGGACACCGGCATCGCCTCCGACGCCGACACGGACTCGGACGCGGACACCGACTCCGGCGGCGACGCGGACGGCGACGCGGACAGCGACGCCGACGACGGCGGCCCGACCTACGGCGACGGCGGCGTCGACGCCGGCAACGACGCCGGCTGAGCGCGACGCGGGGAGTGTGACATGAGGATCTTGCGCGCGATGCTCGGGATTGCTTTCGTTGCGACGACCGCCTCGAGCTGCATCATCGGCGGGGACGAGCCCTGGGACGACAACGCCGGCGGCACCGACAGCGACGGGGACACGGACGTCGATTCCGACACGGACACGGACACCGACACCGACACCGACACGGGCCCGGACGGCGACTCGGACACCGACATGGATTCGGACGATGACAACGCCGGGCTGGAGGCCGCCAACGACGGCTTGCTGCACCTGATGCCCGACGGCGGGGTCGACGCCGGCACCGACGCCGGCTAGCGCGCCATCTTCCGGATCAGGATCTCGGAGATCTCGGGGCGGATGATGCGGGCGTCCGGCTTGGTGCCGGCGAGGAGCTCGGCGCGCACCTGCTTGCCGGAGATGAACACCGGCTTCTCGTCCGGGTGGTTGTCCATGAGGTCGACGCGGCCCATCGACTCGTAGTACGCGGCGAACCCGACCTTGACGGGCTTGATGTGGAGCTCGCCGGGGAGCCTGTCGAAGATCGCCTGCGCGTCGAAGTCGCCCCAGATCGCGCTGCCGTCGTCGAACGGCGCGTCCGCGTGCTTGCGGCCGATCACGATGTGGGAGAAGCCGAAGTTCTGTCGGTAGATCGCGTGCATGAGCGCCTCGCGCGGGCCGCCGTAGAACATCTTGATGTCGAGCGCCCAGAGCTCGAACTGGTCGTTCAGATCGTAGCCCTTCGACTTCCACAGCGCCTCGTCCTTGTCGCCCTGGCCGAGCAGCTTCTCGTCGCGCAGCGCCTCGTAGGTCCGCATGCGGGTCACGGCGTCGACGTCGTCGCCCTTGGTCTCGCCGACGAGCGGGTTGAGCACGACGCCCGCGAAGAGTCCCTTGCGCGTCAGCTCCTCGACGCCGTGCACGAGCGCGTACTCGTGGGCCCTGTGCAAAGGGTTGCGCGTCTGGAACGCGACGACCGCCTCCCACTTGCGCGCCGCGATCCGCGCCCGCGTCTCGACCGGCGAGAGGACGTACTTGCCGAAGTGCGGGTTCTTCGGGCGATCGAGGACGGAGATCTCGCCGCCCACGAGCCAGCCCCGCGGATCGTCGTTCGCGATGCGCGCGCCGGGGTGATCGGCCCGCGGCGTTCCGTACACCGCGGCGTTGTACCGCGCCTTGTCCCAGGCGAAGATCGACGAGAGCCGGATCGTCCCGAGCAGCTCGCCCTTCTCGTCCGCGAGCGCGGCCTCGCCGCCGACCTTCAGGGCCTTCCGCTCGTCGTCGGTGACGGGAAGCGACAGCGGGATGCCCCACACGTACGGCTTGCCCCCGCGCACGATCGTCGTCGTGTCGAGCACGCGGTAGAACTCCGCCTCGTCCATGAATCCCTCGAGAGGGGTCAGCGTGCCGTCCGCGATCCGGCCGACCGTCGAACGATCCGAGTCCTTGACCGCGATCCGCGGCAGCTTCGCGGCGCGCGCGGCGAGCTCCTCGCCGGCCTTGCCCTGGACGATTCGGTTCACGGGCGCGTCGAGCCCGCCGTGCCATGGTACGAGATGTGTCATCGTCTCCGTCCTTCCTGAAGCGCCGTCGCGCGCCTTCGTTCGTTCATCCCGTACGATGATTCCCGGCGAATCGCAAACTTCTTTCCCGGTCGCGGCGGGCAGATTTCTGGACATCCGCGCGTTCGAAGAAACATCCTCGCCGCAGGAGGAGGGTCGATGGTCCGCAAGGGAAACCGGAAGAGGAAGCCGAAGGGCGATTCGCGCGCCCCGGCCGCGGCGCTCGCCGCCATAGGCGCGCTGGCGCTGTGCGCGTTCGGTCTGTGGCGTTGCATGGACGGAGGCGACGAGGCCGGGCCCGAGACGCCGCGGCTCCGCGCCGCCGCGGTGAGCGCCGTGGACGTCGGACCGGGCGCGGAGGTCGATCCGACGATCCTCGGCGAGGCGAACCTGCTCGAGCAGGAGAAGGCGCCGCCCGCGGCCGAGGACGCCGCGGCGGCCGTCGATCCGAAGGCCGCGCAGCCGTCCGCTGGGATCGACGCCGCGGGCACGTCGGCCGCGGCCGAGACGATCGCGGCGCCCGCGGTCTCGGAGGCCGAGTTCCCGCTGCACGCGGTCGCGTTCCACTTCCACACGCAGATCTTCGCCGAGCCGAAGGACGGCGCGCGCGTGATCGCCTACGCGCGGCGCGGGGCCCAGTTCCGCGTCGGCGAGCGGGTCTCGACGGACGGCTGCAAGAGGGGCTGGCACGAGATCGCGGGCGGCGGCTTCGTGTGCGACGGCCAGGGGATCAACGTCGCGAAGCAGAAGGTGACGTTCTCGCCGTCCCCGCCGGAGCCGGACCTTACGTCGCCGCTCCCGTACAGCTACAAGTACGCCGTGGGCGACGAGACGCCCGAGTACTGGCGCATCCCGACCCCCGAGGAGGTGGCCCTAGCGGAGAAGGCGTTCGCACGGCTCGCCGAGGCGCCGAAACCCGGCCCGAACGGCGAGCGCCACGACGCCGAGGCGCTCCGCGAGGTGCTCGCGCGCGCGGCGGCGCTGTCCGAGGCGGCCGACGCCGGTCCTATGGAGGCGCCGTCCCGCGCGCCGGCGGCGGCGCCGAGCGCCGAGGCCGACGCCGGCGAAGACGACGACGGGCTGCCCGCGTACGTCTACCAGCGGATGATCAAGGGCTTCTACGTGAGCACCGACGACACGGTCACCGAGAACGGCGTGACCTACGCGCGGACGGTGCGCGGGCGCTTCGTCCCCGACAAGAACCTCGCGAAGGCCAAGGCGTCGACGTTCGAGGGCGTGCTCCTGAGCGAGCGCCGGACGCTTCCATTCGCGTTCGTGGTCGCCGGCGGCTCGAAGACGCTCACGAGAAAGGTCTCGGGCGCGCTCAAGGAGGCCGGCGCGGTCTCGCGGTACGACCACTTCCCCGTGCTCGAGGAGCTCACGTACAAGGGGCAGCGGTACGTGCGGATCGGCGACGAGGCGTTCCTCCCTGCCCGCTCGGTCGCGATCGCGCGCGCCGCCGAGCCGCCGGCGGATCTCCTCCCCGACGAGCGCTGGATCGACGTGAACCTCGCCGAGCAGACGCTCGTCGCCTACGAGGGCGCGACGCCGGTCTTCGCGACGCTGATCTCCTCCGGCAGGCCGGGGCACGAGACCCCGATCGGCTCGTTCCGCATCTACGGCAAGCACGTCGCCATCACGATGGACGACACGGCCGCCGGCGACGAGGCCTACTCGATCGAGGACGTCCCCTGGACCCAGTACTTCCGCGAGGGGTACGCGCTGCACGCGGCGTTCTGGCACGACAGGTTCGGCCGCGTGCGATCGCACGGCTGCGTCAACCTCTCCCCGTCCGACGCGCGCCGCCTGTTCTTCTGGACCGGCCCGCGGGTCGGGGCGAGCCTCCACGGCACGGTCGCGACCAAGGCCAACCCCGGCACGCGCGTCGTCATCCACAAGTAGAGGACATCACATGCCGCGACTCTCGATCATCGCCATCGCGCTCCTCGCTCTCACGGCGTGTTCCGGCGCGAAACCGAAAGAGCCCGCCACGGCGCCCGCGCCGCCGCCCGGCCCGACCGCCGGGGTCGTCGATCTCTCCACACACCTCCGCGGCATGGACGGCGCTTTCGTCCTGTACGACCGGAACGCGGATCGCTACGTCCGGCACAACCCGACGCGCGCCGCCAAGCGGTTCTCGCCGTGCTCGACGTTCAAGATCGCGAACTCCCTCATCGCCCTGGACACGGGGGTGGCGAGCGGCGCCGAGTTCGCGATCCCGTGGGATCGCGAGAAGGACCCGCCGCAGCCGTGGTGGGCCGAGCTCGGCCTCGACTGGGAGCGCGACCACACGCTCGCCTCGGCGCTGCGCAACTCGGTGGTGTGGTTCTACCAGGAGCTCGCGCGGCGGATCGGCGCCGAGCGCATGGCCGCGTACCTCGAGCGGTTCGACTACGGCAACCGCGACATCTCGGACGGCGTCGACCGGTTCTGGCTCACGGGCAGCCTCGCGATCTCGGCCGACGAGCAGGTCGGGTTCCTGCGCCGGCTGTACGACGAGCGCCTCGGCGTCTCGCGCGACGCCACGGAGGTCGTCAAGCAGATCCTCGTCCTCGAGCGCGGGGACGGCTACACGCTGAGCGCCAAGACGGGGTCCGGCGCCGTGGAGGGCGCGCCGACGATCGGCTGGCTCGTCGGCTGGGTCGAGGCGGGCGGCAACGTCTTCTTCTTCGCGTTCAACGTCTCCGGCACGGACGCGGCCGCGGTCCGCGCCGCCCGGATCGATGTCCCGAAGGAGATCCTCCGGGAGCTCAGCGCCCTGCCCGCGGGCGGGTGAGCGCCAGCGGATCCCCGGCGCGATCCCCTGCCCCCAAGAATATTCTGCCCTCCGTGCAAACTTCGAGTTGAACTGTCCGCTTCGGGTTGCTAAACAGAAGAACAGGCTCCGGTCGGCGGTGAAGCGCCGCCCGGATCTCGGTCAGCCAACGGGAAAGGCGAAGATGGACAGCTCAGGCGAATCAGGTGGCCCTAGTAGCGTCGCGAGACGCACCGAGATGACACCCCGGTAGAGGAACCCGACCCCGCGCGATCACCCACCCGCGGGCGCGCTCCTCTCCCGGAAGGGAAAGAGGAGGTGCCCGATGGCACACGTTCCTTGCGGTTCGACGACCACCTCCGGCGGTGGCGGCCAGGAGGCGGACCGATGCTCGACGTGCTAGTTCCGTCGGCCGGCAACGGGCTCGTGCGCGGCGACGAGATCGCGGAGGGCTGCTGGATCAACCTCGTCGCCCCCACCGAGGACGAGATCCGCGCGGTGCAGGAGCGCCTCGGCATCGAGCCGGACCTGCTCCGCTACCCGCTCGACTCCGAGGAGCGCTCCCGCGTGGAGATCGAGGAGGACCAGATCCTGGTGACGGTCGACATCCCGATCATCAAGGGGACGCAGGAGTACGCCACCATACCGCTCGGCATCGTCCTCAAGGGCGACACCATCGTCACGGTCTGCCTGAAGCCGAACCCGATCCTGGACGAGTTCACCGA
Source organism: Pseudomonadota bacterium (assembly GCA_023229365.1). NCBI lineage: Bacteria > Pseudomonadati > Pseudomonadota > Pseudomonadota bacterium. The sequence continues at coordinate 16,287 of JALNZK010000030.1, forward strand.
CAGCCGGGTCAAGGCGTGCTCGCCGCGGCGGCGCAACCGCTTCGTGTTCCAGATCCTGATGAAGACGGCGACCTACTACCTCCGCTACCTCAAGACCATCCACAAGGTGTCGGAGGAGATCGAGGACGATCTGCAGCGCGCGATGAAGAACACCGGGCTCGTCGTGCTGATGGCGCTCGAGAAGAGCCTCGTGTACTTCGGCACCTCGCTGCGCGGCAACGAGCTCGTGCTCGAGAAGCTCGCGCGCCTGAAGTCGCTCGCGATCCAGGAGGAGGACGAGGAGCTGCTCCAGGACGTCATCATCGAGAACAAGCAGGCGATCGAGATGAGCGCCATCTACACAGGCATCCTGGGCGGGATGACGAGCGCCTTCGCGTCGATCATCTCCAACAACATGGCCCGCGTCGTCAAGTTCCTCACCGTCGTCACGATCATGATCGCGATCCCGACCATGGTGGCGGGCTACTTCGGCATGAACCTCGAGCTTCCGGGTCAGCACAGCCGCTGGGCGTTCTCGATCGTCGCCGGCGCCTCCCTCGCGGTCTCCATAGCGCTCGGCTTCATCCTCGGGCGCCTGAAGATCGGCTGAGCGGCGGCGGCGGGGCGCGCTCTCCTCGCCCCCGACGAATCAGAACCCGTGCAACGCGCCGTGCTTGGCGGTGAGGTAGTCGACGAAGTGGCGGGCGTCGGGCGGCGCGCCGCACGCGGTCTCGATGAGGTCGCGCGGGCGGAACGTCCCTCCCCGCTCGTGGACGTTCGCCGCGAGCCACTCGAGCAGCGGCGCGAACTCCCCGCGCGCGAACCCGTCGCCGAGCGGGCCGAGCGCCGCCTCGGCGGCGGCGTAGAGCTGCGCCGCGTAGAGGTTGCCGAGCGTGTAGGTCGGGAAGTAGCCGACGAGCCCGGCGGACCAGTGCACGTCCTGCAGGACGCCGCTCCGCCGATCTGGCGGGGTGAGCCCGAGGTGCTCGCGCGTCTTCTCGTTCCACGCGTCCGGGAGCTCCGCGACCTCGAGCGCGCCGCGCAGCAGCTCCACCTCGAGCTCGAACCTGAGGAGGATGTGCAGGTTGTACGTCACCTCGTCCGCCTCGACGCGGACGAGGCTCGGCTCCACGGCGTTGATCGCCCGCAGGAACGCGTCGAGCGGGATCCCCGCGAGGCTCGGAAAGGCCGCCTGCGCCTTGGGGTACGCGAAGCGCCAGAAGCCCGCGGAGCGCCCGACGAGGTTCTCCCAGAGCCGCGACTGCGACTCGTGCACGCCGAGCGAGGGCACCTGCCCGCGGGGGGTCCCCCAGTGCGCCTGCGGGAGCCGCTGCTCGTAGATGGCGTGCCCCGCCTCGTGCAGGCAACCGAACAGCCCGCCGCCGAGGAACTTCTCCTGGTAGCGGGTCGTGATGCGGACGTCGCCCGGCCCGATCCCGATCGTGAACGGGTGCGCGGACAGGTCGACGCGGCCCGCCTCGAGATCGTAGCCGATCGCGGCGACGATCTCGCGCGAGAACGACGCCTGCTCGCCCAACGGGAAGCTCCCGACGAGGGGCGAGCGATCCGGGGATCCGCCCGCGCCCCGGATCCTCTCGACGAGGCCCACGAGCGCCGGCCGGAGCCGGCCGAACAGCTCCGCGATCTCCGCGGTCGTCGTGTCCGGCTCGTACTCGTCGAGCAGGGCGTCGTAGCGCTCGCCCTCGTGGCCGAGCGCGTCGGCCTTCTCGACGAGCAGCGCGACGATCCGCTCGAGCAGCGGCGCGAACCGCGCCCAGTCGTCGTCCCGCTTCGCCCCCTCCCACGCGGTCTCGCCCTCGGCGGTGGCGCGCGCGAGCTCCACCGCGAGCCGCTCGGGGACGCGCGTCGACTTGTCGTAGCCGCGCCGCCACTCGCGGACGTTCACGGCCTCGGGCGACCCGGCGTCCGCGACCACGGCGCTCCCCTCGACGGCCGCGAGGCGATCGCCGATCCGCTTGTCCGTGGCGCGCTCGTGCAGGAGCTTCGCGAGCACGGCGATCTGCTCGGCGCGGTGCGGGCCCCCCTTCGGAGGAATCATGGTCCGCTGATCCCACGCGAGCACCTCGGCCGCGGACACGATGTAGCTCGTCTCTATGGAGTGCGCCTTCAACCAGGCGTAGGCCTGCTCCGGGATCATTCCGCCGCCTTCCCGCCGGCTGCGCCGGCCGCCCCCGCCGTCTCCTCGGCGCTCCGCCCGTCCAACGCGGCGCGGACCGCGGCGCCGAGCACGTCCATGGGCCCGGGCTTCTGGAGGAACGCCGCGGCGCCGGCCTCCGCCAGTGCCCGCTGGTACGCCCCGCGATCGTACCCGCTCATGACGACGATCGCCATCCCCGGGCGCGCCTCCCTGAGCGCGTGGAAGAGATCCATGCCGTCCATGCCGGGCATGATCATGTCGAGCAGCGCGAGGTCGATCGCACCCTCGCGCCGGGCGCAGATCTCGAGCGCCTCGTCGCCGTCCGAGGCCTTGAGCACGGCGTAGCCGCACCAGGAGAGGCAGCGCGACACCGCGTGCCGCACGATGTCCTCGTCGTCGATGACGAGCACGACCTCGCCGCGCCCGGTCTGCTCCTCGACCGCGGGCCTCGGGGTCGCGGAGCCGATGCCCGCCCGCGTCGCCCCCTCGGCGTCGGCCGCGGGAAGGTAGACCGTCACCCGGGTCCCGACGCCCGGCGCGCTGTCGACGGCGATGTGGCCGCCGTGGCCGTGCACGACCCCGAACACGCCGGCGAGGCCGAGCCCGCGCCCCTTGCCCTTGGTGCTGAAGAAGGGCTCGAACATCCTCGCGCGGATCTCCGGCGCCATCCCGCACCCTCCGTCGGAGACCTCGAGCACCGCGTAGCGCCCGGCCTCGAGCCACGGCCGCTCGGGATCGTCTCCGGAGACGATCTCGGGGGCGGTCGTGACGAGCACGCGCCCGTCGCCGCGGATCGCCTCGATCGCGTTCGCCACGAGCTGCGCCGCGAGGAGGCTCATCTGCGACCTGTCGGCCTCGATCCGCCAGGCCGCGCCGTCGAGCCGCGTCTCGATCCGGATCCCGCCGGGGCAGCTGCGCGCCTGGATCGCCACGGCCTCCTCGATCACGCCGTTCAGGTCGATGATCTCGGGCGCGAGCCTGCCGCCGCGGGCGAACGCCAGCAGGTGATCCGACAGCCGGCCGGCGGACAGGGCCGCCGCCTCGATCTCGCCGAGGAGCGGCGCGGCGGAGGGCCTGTCGCCTATCTCCCGCAGGACGAGGTTCACGTTCGCCGCGACGCCCGCCATCAGGTCGTTGAGCTCGTGCGCGATTCCCCCGGCGACCGTGGCGGACGCCTGCGCCCGCACGGCGACCTTGATCGCCTCCTCGGCCGGGGCCAGCGCCGACGCGTCGAGCGTGCTCGCGATCGCGCCGATCGTCCGGCCGTCGTCGCCCACGACCGGGAACGCGCGCTGCAGCATCCTCCCACCGTCCGGGCTGACGACGACGGCCTCGTGCGGCTCGCCTTTGCGGAGCGCGCGCGGCACCGGACACTCCGCGCCCGAATCGCCCGGACGCCAGATCTCCTCGTCGAGCGTCCCGAAGAGCGGGTCGATGCGGCGGTTGTCGGCGTCGGTCTCGCCGGCGTTCGACCAGAGGATGCGCCCCTCCGCGTCGTGGTAGGTGATCAACGACAGGCACGCGTTCAGCATCGCCGACCACTGGCGCTCCTTGTGGCGCAGCGCGTCGACCACCCGGCTGCGCGCCTGGGCGTCCCTGTGGCGATCGATGGCCCACATCAGCACGGCCGGCACGAGCCGCAGGCAGTCGCGATCCGCGCCCTTGACGACGTAGCCGTCGAGCCCGGCCTCGAGGCTCGCGTAGATGAGGTCGCAGCTCTCCGGAGGCAGGAGGCCGAGGACCGGCGCGCCGAGGCGGGCGGCCCCTTCGACGAGCCTCGGAACCTCCCGGATCGGGACCCCGTCGAAATCGATCAGCGCCGCGTCGCAACGCGGCGAGGCCGCCACGGGGAGCCTCGGCCCCCCCTCCCCGAGCGCCTCGGCGAGCGGGACGGTCGAGATCGCGCACGGGTAGCCGCACTCCCTGAACGTCCGCTGGCAGCGCAGGCCGACGCTCCCGTCGGCCGCGATCAGGACGATCCGCAGGGCGGACTCGCCGAGCCTTTCACCCATGACACAGTGCCCTTTCCGCCGATTCCAGGAGGTCAGTATAGCGCCGATCCGGGCGCGCGCTCCCCGAACTCCGCACGCCCCCAGGCCGTCTCCTGGCCTAGGCGGGCGAGGTGTGGTAACCGCTAGTCGATGAGCCGGTTCGCGCACACCGCTTTCGCCGCCGCCGCAGGGGTGCTGCTCGTGACCACCCTCTTCGTCGTGCTCTTCGTCACGCCCGCGGAGGCGTCCCTCGGGATCGTGCAGAAGATCTTCTACTTCCACGTGCCGGCTGCGTACGCGATGTACCTCGCCTGGGCGACCTGCGCCGTGGCGTCCGTGGTCTACCTCGCGCGCCGCGGCGAGCGGGCCGACGCGCTGGCGCGGAGCGCCGCCGAGGTGGCGCTCGTGTTCGCGATCGTCGTCATGATCAGCGGGCCGCTCTGGGGGCGGAAGTCCTGGGGCGCGTTCTGGACCTGGGACCCCCGGCTGACGTCGACGCTGCTGCTCACGGCGATCATGGCCGGGTACGCGCTCGTGCGGACCCTCGGCCGCGGCGAGGCCGAGAGGAGGTTCGCGGCCGCCCTCGCGATCCTCGGCGCGTGCGTCGCGCCCATCATCCACGTCTCGGTGTCGATGTGGCGCGGGCAGCACCCGACGGTGTTGGGCGACGCGGGCGGCGGCCTGGCGCCCGAGATGGTCCCCGCGTTCGCGCTCGGGCTGGCCTCGTTCACGATCTTGTCCGCCGCGCTCGTCGCTGCGCGCTACCGGCTCGAGCGCGCGCGGCGCAGGCTCGCCGATCTCGAGGAGCGGGCGGTGGTCGCCGGGATCGCGGCCGCGGAGGAGCCGTGAGGCGGGGGGCCTGGGCAGCGGCCCTCGCCGGGGCGCTCCTCTCGGGCTCGCCCGCGCTCGCGGACGGCGCCGCGGGAATCGCGTTCGCTGCGGACGCTGCTCCGCCGGGAGAGGCGCTCGGGTCCGCCGCGTGGATCCTGTTCGCCGGCGCGTGCGCGGCGCTCCTCGCGTTCGTCGCCCTGCTCGCGGCGGCGCACGGGGCGCTCGGCCGCTGCGGGGCGAGCCTCGACGCGGCCGAGCGATCCTTGCCGGACGAGGAGGCGAGATGAACGGTTTCGTCCCGTTCGACCCGGCGGCCCAGGACGCGGTGAGCGGCGCCGCGCTCATGATCGCGGCGTACGCGGTGATCTGCGGTATCCTGGTGCTGTACGCCGCCACGCTCCTCGCGCGCTCCGCGTCCGTCCGAAGGCGCGCCCGGGCGCTCGAGGCGAGGCTCGCGCGCGGCGCCGGGGCCGGGGGGACGACGGCGTGATCTTTTTCTGGTTCCCTTGCGGGGGCTCGCGGGTCCAATGTTTGAGAACGAGGAGCGGTCGCGCACGGCGCAAGGGGCCGCTCCCCCTATGGAGGACGCGATGATCAGGCATTTCAGGACGGCTTCGATATTGTGCGCGATCGCGCTGCTCGCGGCGCTCCCCGCCCAATCCCAGGAGAAGAAGGCCAAGAAGAAGGCGCCCAAGGCCGCGGCGGCCGAGGTCGCCCCCCCGGCGGAGGGACCGGCGCTCCCGGAGGCGGAGCCCGAGAACACGTTCGAGGCGTGCCAGGACCAGTTCGACAACGACGGCGACGGGCACGTCGACTGCGTGGACCAGGACTGCGAGGTGTTCGCGATCTGCGTTCGGCCGGCCGTGATCGAGCCGCCGCCGCCGCCGATGCCGCCGGAGCCCCGGTTCGTCATACCGCCGCCGCCCGTCCCGGAAGAGGAGCGCGGCTGGATGTGCAGCGACGGCATCGACAACGATCGCGACGGGCTCGTCGATTGCTACGAGAAGCTGTGCCAGTCCCACAGGCGGTGCAAGCGCGAGATCTACTACGTACCGGTCGATCCCGACAAGGCGCCGGGCCTGCTCGTCTCCTTCGGCGGCGGGCTCGCGGTGCCCAACTTCCGCGGCAACCAGACCAAGGGGCACAGCGACATCTACGGCGACGTGCCGTTCCACCCGGACTACGGCGGGCTCGTGGACCTGTCGATAGGCGTGCTCCCGGTCAAGTTCTTCGGCGTGGGCCTCAACCTGATCGCCGGCGGGACGTACGGCACGAACCGCCAGGACTGGGACGACGGCGATCACATTTTCGACGACCCCTACAAGTACGACGCCGTGAAGGGGTTCGGCCACGTCGGCGGGTACGTCCGCTTCCAGTGGCCGTTCGAGAGGTTCGTGCCGTACCTGCAGATCTCGGGCGGCTACACCTACGCGCGGGAGCGCTGGTGGATCTACGACGGCCAGGAGCCGTGGTCGAACATCGACGAGCAGGACGAGGCGGAGCTCGACAGCATGAGCGACTACGACGTGAAGATCTACCGCCACTTCACCGTCGCGCTCGAGCCGGGCTTCGACGTGTTCGTCGCCAAGCGCTTCTTCGCCGTGGGGCTGCGGGCGTGGATGCCGGTCTGGGCGACCTCCAACCCGGACGTCGACAACGTCGGCGTGATGCTCAACTTCTCGTTCACCCCGATGTGGCGCGAGCGGCCGGTCGTCAAGCCCGAGTACGCGAACCCGGCGTCGACGCTCGAGGAGGAGACGAGGGAAGAAGAGCCCACCGAGCCTCCTCCTCCCCCGACGCCCGCCGCCGAGCCTGCGACGCAGGGGACCGTCGTCGCCGCCGAGCCGGCCGTCCCGCCCCCTGCCGACCCGATCACCCCGTTGGACGATCCCTACGCGACCCCGTAGGACCGAAGCCCCCGCCTCAGAACACGAGCGTCACGCCGCGGTCTTCCAGCGCTTCGATGTTGGCCGCCTGCTCGCCCATCTCGAGGGGGTTGTCCGCGAGCCACACGACGTCGCCCTCGCCGAGCCCCGCGTTCGCCACGAGCGGCGCGAGATCACTCACCTCGTTGGAGTGGAGCGAGAGGGTGGCCAGGTCGGTCAGCCCCTCGAGCGGCCCGATGTCCGCGATTCCGTTGACCTCGAGGACGAGGTCCTGGAGCGACGTCAACCGCTCGAGCGGTCCGATGTCGGAGATCTGGTTGTCGCCGAGGTACAGCTCGGTCAAGGCCGTCAGGCACTGGATGCCGTCGAGGAGGGCGATCTGGCGGCTGCTCGCCTCGAGGTAGACGAGCTGCGAGACGTCGTCGGCCAGGATGTCCCCGGTGGGCTCCCCGACCGCGTCGCGGACCGTCTGTTCGAGGTTCGCGTCGGCGAACTGGAGCGGACCGTCGCAGCTCCACGAGCCGTACCCGTCCGAGCCGTCGCACCCTGCAGGTCCGAGCGCGACGATCAAGACCAGCAGCCCGAGGGCGGCGCGCGGCGATTGCAGTGATGCTCCCATGTCACGATCACCTTATCAGTGTTCCGCCACGCGGTCATCGGGGCGCGCGCGCATGACCTGCATCGCGGCGCACGCGGCGATGACCACGATCCCGCCGAGCGCCGTGACGAGATCGGGGGAATGTCCCCACAGAACGAGGTCGAAGCCGGTGCCGAACACCGCGCCCAAGCCGCCTATCACGGTGAGCCTGCCGACCTCGCCCCTCCTGTACGCCATGGTGAGGAGCAGCTGCCCGACCGCCGCCGTGACCCCGATGCCCGCGAGCGCCGCGAGCTGGCGCGGCGACGGCGTGACCCAGGTCGCGACCGCGAACGGCGCGGTCGAGAGGGCGCTCAACGCGGTGAACCAGACGACGATGGTCGTGGTGGCGTCGGTCTTCGTGAGCCGGCGCACGCAGACGTACGACGCGGCCGAGAACAGCGCCGAGGCGAGCGCCGCGAGCCCCGGCACGTTGACGAACCCGACGCCCGGGCGGATGACGATCACGACGCCGAGGAGCGCGACGGCGGCGAGCGCGGCGTGCCTCCGGGTGATCCGCTCGCCGAGCACGATCGCCGCGAGGGGCAGCGCGAAGATCGGCGTGCACTGGTTCAGCAGCATCGCCTCGCCGACCGGGATCCGCGCCACGGCGAAGAACAGGAGCACCATCGCGAGCGTGCCCGTCCCGCCGCGCAGGAGGAGCAGCCTGCGGTTCACGCCGCGCAGATCGACGCCCTGACGCCACGCCGCGAGCAGGAGCAGCGGCAGCCCGAAGGCGCCGCGGAAGAGGACGATCTCCACGGTCGGGATCCCGGCGCCGCCGACCTTGACGAGCGCGCTCATCGTCGAGAACGAGAGCACCGCCGCCGCGAGGAAGAGCGCGCCTCTGATCTGCGGTCCGGGCATCGGGCCGGCAGTATGCGACAGGGCGCTCGCGGTGTCGAGGCGACGCGACGCGCGGCCGTGACAGGCCGGGCTGACGCCGCTAGAATCGGCGGACGGAGGCTCCAGTGCGCGACCTCTTCCTGCTCGATTCCGATCTCGTCTTTCTCAACCACGGCTCGTTCGGCGCGTGCCCGGCGCCGGTCTTCGACGAGTACCAGCGCCTGCAGCGCGAGCTCGAAAGGAACCCGGTCGAGTTCCTCGCGCGCCGGTCCGGGGCGCTGCTCGCCGGGGCACGGGCGGAGCTCGCGGCGTTCCTCGGCACGCGGGCCGAACGCGTCGTGTTCGTCTCCAACGCGACGACCGCCGTGAACACGATCGCCCGCTCGCTCGGGCTGCGCGCCGGCGACGAGGTGCTCTCCACCTGCCAAGAGTACGGCGCGTGCGACGACGCGTGGTCGATCGCCTGCCGCGCCGCGGGCGCCGCCTACGTGAGGCGCCCGAGCCCGCTGCCGTACCCGGGCGACGAGGCGTTCGTCGAGCTCCTCTGGGAGGGCGTGACGCCGCGGACGCGCGCGATCTTCCTGAGCCACGTCGCGTCGCCGACCGCGCTCGTCCTCCCGGTCGCCGCGGTGTGCCGGCGGGCCCGCGCCGAAGGGCTGCTGTCCGTGATCGACGGTGCGCACGCGCCGGGGCAGATCGATCTCGCCCTCGACGAGCTCGGGGCCGACTTCTACGCGGGCAACTGCCACAAGTGGATGTGCGCGCCGAAGGGCTCGGGCTTCCTCTACGCGAGGCCGGAGCACCACGAAGCGCTCCAGGGGCCCGTCGTGCGCTGGGGCTACCACGCCGAGCTCCACGACGACACCGCCCACGACCCCTACACCGGCGCCGACCTGCTCGCGCGCCGGCACCAGTGGCAGGGCACCCGCGACCTCGCCGGGTTCCTGGCGGTGCCCGCGGCGATAGGCTTCCTCCGCCGGCACGCCCCGCCCGAGCGGCGCGCCGCGTGCCACTCCCTCGCTATCGAGACGCAGCGCAGGGCGGGCGAGATCACCGGGATCCCGCCCCTCGCCGCCGCGGCGTCGTTCGGGCAGATGGTCGCGATCGGCCTGCCGCCGTGCGATCCGGCCGCCGTCCAGGTCGAGCTCTTCCGCCGCTTCCGGATCGAGGTGCCGTGCTTCCCGTTCGCCGGGCGCCCCCTCGTGCGGCCGTCGTTTCACGTCTACAACACGCCCGAGGACGCCGACGCGCTGATCGGGGCGCTCGCGCGGCTCGTCGGGAAACCGCGCAGCGGCGCGGCCTAGCCGGGTGCGGCTCCGGAGTTTCTTGACTTCAATTCGTCCGGATTGATACGTTTGTTCGATTTCCGTAGGTTGAAGAGCGAGGGAGAACCCCATGCGTCGAACAGCGGCTGGCTTCGTTCTCGGCTTTTGTCTGGCTACGGCGTTCGCCGCCGCCCCGCGCGACGCCTCGGCGAACAAGCTGGACCTCGCGGTCGGCCGGTTCATCAACTGTACGGAGTTCGGCTACTGCTCCGCGGACATCGCCGACTACGAGCGGTTCCTCGCCGAGTACTTCTTCGCCCTGTCGCCGAAGCTGATGGCGCCGGCGGACACGCTCGGCTACTCCGGCTTCTACATGGGGCTCGAGGCGACGACGAACGGGGTCCCGGACTGGAACGCCCCCACGATGGCCGAGGATCCCTGGTACTACGCCACCGGCCCGGCGAACGACAAGCCGAGCGCCATGTTCGTCCCGGCGATCCACGTCCGCAAGGGGCTGCCGTGGTCGTTCGAGATCGGCGGCTCGCTCAACTACCTCGCGCAGTCCGAGATCGCGGGGATCGGCGGCGAGGTGAAGTGGTCGCTGTTCGAGGGCTACCTCCACGGGTTCCGCGGCGCGCTGCCGAACATCGCCGCGCGCGGGTCGGTCGTGCGCATCATCGGCACCACGGACCTCGACGTCACGATCGTCGGCGTCGACGGCTCGATCTCGCGGCCGTTCGCGATAGGCGGCCAGATCACGCTCACGCCGTACGGCGGCTTCCAGTACGTCTGGACCTGCATCCGCACCGAGCCCATCACCTGGCGCGACGCGAACGACAATTTCCACCCGATGGACGCGCAGTACTGGGACACGACGATGCTCTCCGGCCCGAACCTCGGCCGCATGAAGGTGTTCCTGGGCTTGCGGTTCAAGTACGAGCTGCTCGCGATCGTGGTCGAGGGCGCGTGGGGCATCAAGGACGAGTGGGCCACGGCGATCGTGAAGCCGGGGGGGAACGCCCCGGAGGGCACGGTCGAGGCGTACAACGATCAGTTGAACACGAAGGTCGGCCACCAGTTCCAGTTCAACACGGGCATCGGCCTCGATTTCTAGAGGAATCCGGAACCCAGGGCGTCCGAGAACGCGGTTGCGCCCGCGGACCGCGTTCGTTATATAGTGCCCGCCGTTGTGCGGCGAGCGCCGCCCTCCAAAAGGGCTTCGGCGGACGCTCGCCGGGTGAGTTGACGCAGTGCGAAGAGTTCTCCTGATCGCCGTGGCGCTCCTCGTCGCGGCCGCTTCCTGGCACGGCTGCCAACGGAAGCTCGAGCTGGGGTTCGACCCCGACGACGGCGGGCCTCCAGACGCCGCGCCCGACGCGGGCGGCGACGGCGGCGCTCCGGACGAGCCGGACGCGGGCGGCGACGCCGCCACCCCAGGTGAAGACGATGCCGGCCCCGACTGACCGGCGCCCAGCGCCCTGCGACGCCGAGTCGCCGTTCTCGGTGCCGCCCCCCTCGGACGTGAGCCCCGAGCTGCGCGTCGTGGATCGCCCGCTCGCGGAGAGCTCGCTCGACGACGACGCGGTCAAGGTGATCCGCCGGCTCGAGCGGCACGGCTTCGAGGCGTACCTCGTCGGCGGCTGCGTCCGCGATCTCCTCCTCGGCCGCACGCCCAAGGACTTCGACGTCGCGACGTCCGCGCGCCCGGCGGAGATGCGCCAGCTGTTCCGCAACTGCCGGCTCATCGGCAGGCGGTTCCGCCTCGCGCACCTCCATTTCCGCGACCGCAAGATCATCGAGGTGGCGACGTTCCGCCGCTCGCCGACCGCCGAGGACGACGTGACGGAGCGCCACGCCGCGGAGAACCTCTTCGGCTGCGCGGGCGACGACGCGCTGCGGCGCGACTTCACGATCAACGCGCTCATGTACGACGTCTCGCGCCAGCAGATCCTGGACTGGGTGGACGGGATCGGCGACATCGAAAGGCGCGTGATCCGCACCATCGGCGCGCCGGGGAGGCGCTTCGCCGAGGATCCGGTGCGCATCGTGCGCGCCGCGAAGTTCAGCGAGCTGCTCGGCCTCGGCTTCGAGGAGTCGATGCTGCCCGCCATCGCCGAGGGCGCGCCGCTGATACCGTCGTGCGCCCCGGCGCGCCTGTTCGAGGAGATCCTGAAGGTCCTGAAGAGCGGCGCCGGCGCGCGCTGCTTCGATAGGTTCGGCGCGCTCGGCATCCTGCCGCACGTGCTCCCCGGGCTCGCCGCGATCCGGGACAGGTCGCAGCCGCCGGCGGACGCCTTCGCGGCGCTCGCGCGGTGCGACGCCCTCACCGGGCAGGGCCGCGTCTTCTCGGAGTCCGTGCTGATCGCGGCGCTCCTGTTCGAGGGCTGCCGCGGCGCGCTCGAGACGGAGGGAGACATCGCGCCGGTCCTCGACGAGGCGCTCGCGGCGCTCACCGCGCCGATCCCGTTCACGCGGCGGCACATGGCGAACGTGCGCCAGATCCTGCTCGCGCGGCGCAGGCTCCAGGACGGCCCGCGCACGCGGCGCGCGAAGAGGATCCTCTCGCGGGACTTCGCCGCGGACGCGCTCGATCTGCTCGAGGCGGTCGCCGCGGACGAGGACGCGCTCGCCACGGTCGCCGCGTGGCGCGAGGCCGGCACGCCAGCGGCCCAGACCGCGGAGGGCAGCGAGACGGGCCGAAGGCCGCGCCGCCGTCGCCCCCGACGCCGCCGCACCCCGTCCGGGACCGAGACGGCGCCGGAGTCCGGCTCCGGATCCGACCCCGGTCCAAACGACTGAAATGTCGCGGATTTGACGGGGTTTTCCCCGTCGCATAGAATCTGGCCAGCGCGCCGCGGGCAGACGAGCCCCGTCTCTTGAGCCCGCAGGGAAAGGAAGACGCCGATGGCTGGACCGGCTTTCGACGCGGCGGATTACGTCCAATTCGATCTGCGGGCGGGTGCGATCCGCTCCCGCGACGACGACGCCCTCGTGCTCGTCCCGCGCGAACTGCTCGGCGGCGAGGCGCTCGGACGCTCGGCGCGGACGTTCGGGGAGACGCGCGGCAAGCGGTTCGCGGCGTGGGCCGCCTCCCGCACGGGGCAGGATCCGCTGGCCCTCGACGCGCTCGCGGACTCGGTCGACGGCGCCCTCGCGGTGCTCGGCTTCGGGAGGACGGAGATCGAGATCCGCGGCGACGCGCTTCTGTTCAGGATCAAGGGCGCGGCCGAGGGCGCGGCCGACGCGACCGTCGCCCTCCTCGGCGGCTTCCTCGGCGGCTTCCTCTCCGCGCTCGATCCCGAGATGCGGTTCGAGGCGGCGCACCTCGGCGCCTCCGCCGGAGGGCCCGACGAGATCGTCTTCCTGGTCGGCAACGCCGACGCCCTGCGGCGCGTCGCGCGCTCGATAGCCGACGGCGAGGCCCCGTACGCCGCGATCGAGAAGATCCACCGCGAGGGAGGGAACCCATGAGCTCCGAAGCGCACGTCGCGCAGCTCCAAGATCTCCTCGAGCGCGTCCAGCGCAACCGGCTGAGCCTCGCCGAGGCCCGCAGCCGCGCTGCGGAGAAGCCTTCGGAGATCGCGCCGCCCGGCGCCGAGACCGCGGCGGAGGAGGTCACGCCCATCGAGATCACGCAGCCCATCGAGCTCGTTCCGTCGGTCGAGGCCGCCGCGCCCGTCGAGATCACGCAGCCCATCGAGCTCGTTCCGCCGATCGCGGCCGTCGCGCCCGTCGACGCCGCCCCGGTCGTCGCAGAGAAGGCGGCGCCGGCGGAGCCGGTCTTCGAGCTGCAGGCGGTCGAGCCGGAGCCGGAGCTCGAGCCGCTGCCGGACGAGCCGGTCATGGAGGCCTCCGAGCCGTTCGCGGAGGTCGCGGCGCCGAGCCCCGTCCCGCTCGCCTCGCCGGGGCAGGCCGAGCTGGATCTCGCGCCCAAGCCGTTCGCGGGGACCGTCACCGCGTCGGGCCCGGTCGCCGAGGTCAGCGGCGCGCGCGAGCTCCAGCGGTCGTTCGCGCTCGAGGCGGTGCTGTTCCGCGCGTGGCGGTTCGGCCGCGAAGGGGGCTCGCGATGACGCGCCCGGCGGTCGCCGCGGCGGCGCTGGTTTTCGTGGGGCTCGCCGTCGGGTGCGGCGGCGCCCAGGAAGGCCCCGCGAAGCTCGACACCCGCCCGCTCGAGGAGCAGAAGGCGCTCGACGTCCTCTCGTCCGTGCTCGCGGCGCGCGGCTACCAGGCCGAGGCCGACGCCTCGATCGAGCTGGCGACGCAGGCGCGTTTCAGGGCGGACGTCCGCGTCAAAGGCCAGAAGATCGCCATCGAGTACCTCGTGCAGCAGGACCGCATCGAGATCGGGTTCATCCCGCCGCCGGCGGCCGGCTCGAGGCTCCACGTGCTGCAGGCGACGACCGTGCCCGCCGAGCCGACCGGGACCGCCGAGCCGCTCTACGTGTTCTTCCTCGACGACAAGAACTACGAGTACCAGTTCAACCCGACCTCCGACAACCGCGCGGACATCACGCTGACCGAGATCCAGTCGCGGCTCGAGCGCGACCTCGTCGACTTCTTCACCTGGTACGAGACGACCCAGGGCAAGGCCCCATGACCTCCCGCGAGCTCCTGTGCGTGGCCGACGTCGGCAACACGCACACGGTCGTCGGCGTGTACGACGGCGAGGAGCTCGTCCACACGTGGCGGCTGCGCACGGACCGCGAGCGCACGACCGACGAGTGGGGGCTGAACCTCGGCACGCTGTTCGGGATGCGGGACGTCGACATGGGCGCGGTGACGGGAGTGGCGATCTCGAGCGTCGTCCCGCCGGCGCTCCACGCCCTGCGGCGCGCCTCGCAGCGCTACTTCGGCTGCGAGCCGCTCGTCGTCGGCCCGGGGATCAAGACCGGCCTCGCGATCCGCTACGACAACCCGCGCGAGGTCGGCGCCGATCGCGTCGTCAACGCCGTGGCCGCTTACGCTCGGTTCAGGCGCGCCTGCATCGTCGTGGACTTCGGGACCGCGACGACGTTCGACTGCATCTCGCAGAAGGGCGAGTACCTGGGCGGCGCCATCGCGCCCGGGCTCCAGATCTCGCTCGAGGCGCTCGTCTCGCGGGCCGCGAAGCTCCCCCGCGTGGAGATCGACACGCCCGGCCAGGCGATCGGCAGGAACACCGAGGAGGCGATGCAGTCCGGCATCCTGTACGGCTACGCCGCGCTCACGGACGGCCTCGTCCGCAGGCTCGCCGCCGAGATGGCCTGCGAGGTGGCGGTGGTCGCGACCGGCGGCCTCGCCGGGACCGTCGCGGCCCAGGCCACGACCCTCGAGACGATCGCGCCCGATCTCACGCTCGAGGGGTTGCGCCTCATCTACCTGCGGAACCGCTAGATAGCCGAGCCTCGGTGCAGATCAAATGATGACCGGCCTCAGCTTTCAGCCGCGCCCACGAGGAGCGCGGCCAGGATTCTCCTACGCGACGAGTCGCTTCGGAGACAAGCCCGGCGGGCTTCCTCATCTCCTGCCCGGAGGGCTTTGTCATCCTGGCCGCGGCCCTCGTGGCCGCGGTCGGCAAGCGACGAGACTCATGAAAACGACTGTGTAGCGGACCAACAGTCGCGTACTTGGGCGACTCTCAGCCGAACACCCGCAGCTTCTTGATGAGCTCCTTCGCGGCGCCCTGGACGGACGGCTCCTCGCTCAGCGACACGATGCGCTTGAGCCGCTGCTCGAGCATCGTCGTGCGGTGCGGCGGGCGGTTGGCCGAGAGCAACTCGTCGACGATCTTCAGCGCCATCGCGATGTACTCGTCGTCGTCGCAGGCGAGCACCTCGACGAGCACGTCGTGGTCCGGCGGCAGCTCCCACTTCGCGAGGTACTCCCGGACCGCGTCGCGCTTCGCGCTCGACGTGGCCGCGTCCTTGATCTTCTGCACCGCGGCCTTGCGCGCCTGCCCCTCGGGCGAGACGTCCTCGATCGCGGCGAGCTTGTCCTTCACCTGCGCCGGCGCCTTGCCCTCGCCGTCGAAGAACCGGTCGAGCTGCGACTTGTAGACCTTGGAGGCGCCGTCCGCGCGCGCCTGCTTCTTCTGGCCCATCGCCGGCCGCTCCTCGCGCCTGTGCAGCGAGCGATCCTTCTGCTTGTCGATCTCGCTCCAGCTCTTCTTCGGCCTGTCGCTGTCGTAGTCCCTCGGCATCGCGAACCTCCGGTGGGGAGATGGGGCGCCTCAACCGGCGTCGGTCTTCAGCAGCTCGTCGAGTACCGTCACGAGCGGTTGCGACCTTCGACAATCGCAATCGCCTCGCGAGCGTGATCCAGCATGTGTCGGAGCCGGATTCCGTCGTCATGCCGCGTCATAGCGCACCTCGGCTTCGGCGAGCACTCGGGCGCGGTAGTAGCGGCTCAGGAAGCCCACGGTGTTGAGGTCCACCTTGCGTCCGATCATCTCGCCGAGCTCGATCTCCATGCCAGCGAGGCGAATCATCCCGACGCGTGCGCCGGGTTCGAATTCGACGAGCACGTCCACGTCGCTGGCCTCGCTGAAATCGTCGCGCAGAACCGAGCCGAACAGCGAAAGGCGCCGGATCCGGTGGCGCCTGCAGAACTCCACGAGCTTCTCTTCCGGCAGACTTATCCTCGAGCTGACCATGATGTGGACAGTCTAATGCAGCTTCGCCCCGACACGCAACGAATCCGCCCGCTTCGCCTGCCGCTCCCTCCCATCCCCCACAGGGAGACAAGTGTCGGGGAGACAGGGGTCGGGAGAGGCTGTGTGAAGAGTGAACACTCTTGACCCCTGTGGTTGACCCCTGTGGTTACGTGCAAGGAAAAGCCCGCGAAGTCTCCTCCGCGGGCCTGGGTGGGTATGCGGGGTGGAACGGGGCGTCACGCGGCCTCGGACTCCTCGGGGCTCTTTCGGGGCCTGCCGGAGCGCTTGAGGGTGAAGCGGTCGAGCTCGGCCATCACGGCTTTGTCTTCGCAGAACGCGCCGCGGGCCGCGTTGAGCGCCCGGATGAACCTCCTGTAGCGCGCCAGCTGCTCCAGGCCGAACGTCTCGTGGAGCGCGAGGTACTGGCTGCGCAGGGTGTCGTGCTCGACGCGCCGGGCGCGCTGCGCCGCGACGTCCGCCTGAAGCTGCGCGATGTCGATGCCGGGGAACAGCCAGCCCTTGGCGACGAACAGGATGACCAGGGCTTCCAGGGCTTCGTCGAAGATCCGGGACGGGTAGAAAGTGCGCTTCGGTTTCATTGCAGTGTCCTTTCGTTGGGCCCGCCGTGTTGTGCGACGAGCGTGTTGATCAGGGCTATTGCAATCGCGATGCCAATGCGATCGTCTGCGGATCTCGCGGCATCCGCGTGTATGATCGTCGCGTCGACGACACACTGCCGTGGCGTTGACGACTCATCGCCATGGCACCGTCGTATGGGCTCGTGAACCACCGGGACGATATCAATTAGATGAGGGAGCTTCTCGACACCGTCGCGTCTGGGTATCAACACCGTCGCGACTGGGTTTTAATGGCATCGCGTTGGGTATCGGCACCGTCGCGCTTGGGTTTTCGAGGCAACGGTTTGTATCGATATATGGTCACGTGACTATATCCGGATAGTCCCGCTTGTATTTTCGAGGCAACCGTTTGTATCGATATATGGTCACGTGACCATACACGGATAGTCCCGCGTGAATTTCCGAGGCAACGGTTTGTATCGATATATGGTCACGCGACTATGTCCGGATAGTCGCGCTTGTATTTTCTTGGCATCGGTTTGTGTGTCGATACCCTCGCGTCGACGATCAAAAGGCACGCCGAAGCCTCGGCGAAGGCGGCCCGGAGCCTCTGGAACGAATCGCCGAGCCTCGGAAATGGATACCCGGAACCGTTCGGCGGATCGCCGAACCCGATTGGCGGAAGCCCGGAGCCGTTCGGAATGTGCGGCGGTTCGGTGTGGTGGATCTTCACACGGTGTGGTGTTAAGAAAGCAACACCATTTCAGACGACTCGGAGCGCTCTTTCGGCAACTCTGTCCAGGCCGGCAAGGGGTACTCGCGCGTAGGCGCCATAAACGCACTTTCGTTCCGAGAACTTGTCATAAGATCCGTTCTGCGACAAAGTTCGACCCCTCGCGAACTATATCACAGCTCGGAGAAGCGAGGCTCCGGGCCGCCATTCCCGAGGCTTCGGCGCGCCTTTCGATCGTCCACGCGAGGGTATCGACACACAAACGGATGCCTCGAAAACCCAAGCGGGACTATCCGGATATAGTCACGTGATCATGTCCGGACACAAACGCGACGGTGCCGATACCCAACGCGAAGCCACTTGAACCCAGCCGCGACGGTTTCGAGAGGCTCCGCGTATCAATTTCATCCCCGAAGATTCAGAAGACTCACGCAGAAATCGGTCGAGCGCGGTCAGCGGGGCGTCGACGGGCGCGGCCAGCCTCGACAACAACCTCTGCGGTTCGAACGTCTATTCAATCGTCGGGTTGATCGGCTTGACGCCCACGCCGCCGAGGTAGGAGTAGGAGTTATTACGCGCGGTCCCCACCACGGACAGGCCCACGGGCGCAGACGCGGTGAGCAGGTGCGCGCCGTCCGTGCAACCTGTGGGCGCGAACGCGTCGTCGATGTAGATCCGCGCCGCCTCGAAGCCGCTCGACCCGACCTCCGTGAACTCCGAGTCCGGGATCAGCCCGAGACAGTCGACCGCCACGTACGCGCCCGAGGGCCGCACGACGATGATGTGGTCGAAATCGTAGTCGAAACCCTCGTCCGTGTTGAAGACATACCGATCCAGGTACTGGCCCGCGGGCGGCGACTGGAGCATATCCGGGTCACCCTCGCGCGAATTGAGGTAGTCGAAAACGCAGAACGGCATCGATGCGCAGGTCATCAACTGATACGCGAGGAAGGGTGCCTCTGGCTGCGCCGGATCCTCGGGGAACTCGAGCGCGCCCTCGGCGAAGTAGTCGCCCGGCGCCAGGAACTCGAGCACGTCGCCCTGGCTCTCGAAGTGGTGCTCCGGGCCCGCCGGCTCGGGCGCCGGCGGATCAAAGGACACGACCATGTCGTCCGCCCCGGCGATGACGCGCCACAGGACGAGATCAGGGTTCACGCAATTGTGCCGCTCCGCGTGCCGGGCGAGCACAGACGAGGCGCCCCAGGCCGAAAGCGGTAGGAGCTGCTCTTCCAGATGATCGCACGCACCGTAGTCGAAGCTCGGTATCTTGGCACAGGAGTGGCCGCCGAACACGGCCACCGGCTTGTCGGCGCTGACCCTCGTGCCCGTGACGTCGTCGCCGACCGTGGTCGGGGCGAGCGTGAGCACGTCGAACGAATCGAGCGTCACGGCCGGGCTCTCGACTCCGGCCGCATACGGCCCCACGCCGCCCATCTCCCGAATGTCCACGGACGGCGTAAACACGACCTGCGTGTCGTCCTCGGTCGCGACCACGGTCACCTGCGAGACCATGTACGGCCAGTCCGGATGATCTGGGGAGATCCCGGTGCCCCACGCGGCGACGATGTAATCCTCTCCGAGGCTCGAGACCGGAAAAAGCAGCGAGGCGTCCGTCACAAAAGAATTGATGCCGTAGGGATTCCACTGGTAGGCGAGCACCGGCACGTCGGAGGTGAGCCGGAACCCCGCGCCCTTTGAAAGTCCCTGAATCTCGACCTGGCGCGGCGCTACCAGGCAACCCGGGTCGCACGCCGCCTCGATCACCTCGAGCTCGCCCGGCTCCAGTACCGCGGTGTAGAGTTCCCCCTCGATTCCGTCCCAGAGCGAAATGGTCGCGTCGACATCCTCTTGCGGATTGGAGACGACCACCGCAAATGGCATGGAATCTGGATTTTCGCTTTCAGTATCACTCGTGTAATTATCCATATCGACCGCGAAAAAGACACACCCCACGGAGGTGGGGTTCTCGGCCGCTTCCTCGCACGTGGCCGGGATCGCCGTGCTCGGGAAATCGGTGTCGATGAGCTCGGTTTCCGTGTCCGTGCCGGTGTCGGAGTCACCGTCAGCGTCCGCATCGCTCGTATCCGGTTCGTGCGAGTCGGGACCCCTTCGTGTGTCGTCACAGGAAATGCCGAGAACGACCAACAGCGTCGCCACCGGGAATATGGAGCGCGTGCGGAGACGGCGGCTGCGCGGGCTCATGACCTCATTCTCTCTCTTCATTCGAAACCTGATCAAGCCTTAGCGCGTAGGCGCCATAAACGCACTTTCGTTCCGAGAACTTGTCATAAGATCCGTTCTGCGACAAAGTTCGACCCCTCGCGAACTATATCACAGCTCGGAGAGCTTATTTGCCGCGCCACAGGGGCAATAACCTGGGAAGAACCGTCGCTACTTTTATTGGCGCTAAACCCACTACGTGTCGGATAACATGATGCGGTTGTATTGTAATGAATAAATTTTCCAGAATCTAGATCATCATCTGACATGCCCTTAAAAAGGTAACTCGAGTAAGTAGTAGTGATGGAATCTGCTACTATTTGTTGTTGAAAAAAAACAGATAATAGAATAATAAAAAAAGATATTACTTTGCATTTCATGTCTGTCTTCCTTTCTTTTCGCACCACAAGTGCGTTAATTGATATCACAAGAATAGACACCAACCTATAGTTGGTGTTCGAACGAACCCATGTCAGCGAAATCTATTGCTCCAACTCCAGTGTTCAATGTTGCAGGATTGTCCACCCGCGGGTTGCCTTCTATATCAAACTCAGGAGCTGCATCACCATTCGCTGCGTCGATGCAGGGTGAACCGGCCATCAGATGGAGGTCGTTGATCGAAACAAAAAAAGGATCGGAATCGATGTTGCCAATTTCGTCGGTAGTGCAGCCAGACACAACGGAGCAGCCGCCTTGCACGTCACTATAGGTCACTGTCGAAAACGAATACATTCCAAAATTCAATATCTCTGGTTCCGAGTCGCCCCAAAGGATACAGTTCGTGATGACCGCATCAGAATAGTCGTTGTAGATACCACCGCCCCAGTCGGACTCTGCATTATTGCTGGAAAAAGTACAATTTGTTATTGTCGGTGAGGAGTTAAATCTATTCGACATACCGCCGCCGGTTTGGCCAGAATTAGCAAGAAATACACTATTCACAACCATGGGCGATGAGTAATCAGTATTCTCCATACCGCCTGCATCCTCTCCCGCGTTGGCAAAGAAGGTGCAGTTCCGTACAGTCGGTGAAGAGGAATGGTTGGTCATACCGCCGCCGCTTAAAGTACCGTCATCAAGAGATAATGAGGCGTTACCCGAGAAGATGCAATCCACCACCGTCGGCGAGGAGGCGACCATGTTGTACATTCCAGCACCATCAACTGCCGCTGTGTTGTTCGAAAAAGTGCAGCTCGTTACGGTCGGCGAAGAACAGGCGTTGAGCATGCCAGCGCCGAAATTGGCGTAGTTACCCGAGAAAACGCAGTTCACCACGATCGGCGAGAAAAAATCATTGATCATCCCTCCGCCATAGCCGGTCGTATTGCCAGGATTGTCCGCGTTGCCTTCAGTGATCGTGAAGCCGTCGATGGTCGCACCGTCCGTGCCGGTAACGACGTGGTAACAATTATCGCTGATATCGTCCGCCGCGCCGATGTCCCCCGAGAGGATCGTCACGTTCGCGACGAAGTCGCGCTCCTCCAGCGTCGCCTCGTCCCCCGCGAAGCCGCCGTACAGGGCGACGCCCGCGCGCAGCCGGAACGTCACGGTCCGCGGGTCGTCGGGCGTGGCCGAACCGTCGGGGTCGTGGGTCGGGTAGTACGTCCCCGCCTTCACCCAAACGTCGCATCCGAGCGGCTCCGCGAGGTCGAGCCCGCGCTCCACGCTGGCGAGCCCCTCGTCCCAGGTACTCCCGCTGGTCGAATCGCTGCCGCCCTCACCGATCACGTGGACTGGGCAGGTTGTCACTGGCGAGGTATCGGTGTCCGTGTCCGTGTCCGTGTCGCTGTCCGTATCAGTATCGACATCGGTATCGGTGTCCCCGCCGTCAGGGCTGCTCCAGTGCGAGTCGTCCCAGCAGGATAAAAAGAGCCCTGCTGCAAGAGAAAGGAATACAACCCATGCGCCTCGTGACATGTTGCCCCCTCAGGAAGAACTGAAACAGATCGTGAATAATCGAGTATACCTCTCATCCGACCCGTCTTTGCGAACTTTTTTTATTGCGCGTAGGCGCCATAAACGCACTTTCGTTCCGAGAACTTGTCATAAGATCCGTTCTGCGACAAAGTTCGACCCCTCGCGAACTATATCACAGCTCGGAGAACCCGCGCACAAACGTGTTCCACGCGCCGTGTTTCGCGATTTTTCGCGCTCAGGGCAGACGTCACCGTTACCCGTCGCGATTCGTGTCGCGGGGATCAGAAGTCGGCGGGAGTTTCTTCGAAAGGTTCGTCGGGCTCGGGCTCGACGTACTCCGGCAACTCGAGCTGCTCCGGCGGAGCGCGCGCCGGTTTCGCGACCGGCGGCTCGGTCGGAAGGCCGAGGTGCGAGAGGATCTTCGCGATGACCGTGGGATCTTCGATCATGGCGATGAGCTTCATCCGCCCGCCGCACTCGAGGCACGTCATGACGTCGTAGCCGAACGTCCGGCGCATCAGCTCGGCCCACGCATAGTAACGGGGCTTCGGTGGATGCGGTTCGACCGCATCGTCACATTCCGAATCTGAATTCTCTTCCTGAACCACCGGACGTTTGTACGCGACGACACGACTTCTCCATTTGGCGCTCGGCGCGAGCAAGCCGTGGTAGATGAGCATATTGATTTGCGGTCTCGGGATGATCGCCGCGAGGCGCTCGAGCAGTTCGAGCGGGTGGAACACGAGGGCGGTCGTGCCGTCCGACCACTTCGTCTTCTGGGTGAGGAGGATATTGCCATCAGGCAGCTCGCGCAGGCGACTCTCTGCAATCGGCGGGCGCAACAAGTAGCGGAGCATCCGTTCGAGGCGATCGCGCTCCTCGGGTTTGGTTGGCGCACCGGCGTGCAGATCGAAACCCTGATACCGTGCGTGTCTCTTGCGCTTCGGCGCCTTGCCGATCTCGTCCGGTTCTTCGCCGATCCGCCGCACCCTCTGCCCCGTTCGAGGACCGAACGCGGAGATCCCCTGCACCGAGGCGCCGCTCGCCGCCGCGAGCGCCGGACTCTCCTCGGCGAACGGGTCCTCCCAGCCGTCGTCTTGGTTGTCACCGTTCGAAATGCGTGATCGGCCGAGCAGGCGGAGGACGCCCTTTCGAACCGACTTCACTATCGCAGCGACATCCTCGGTCGAAGGTGCGGGCAGCCTGCGGAATACGAGCTCCCCATCGACCTCGACGAACACGCCGTCGAGCGCGGCCATGTGGAAGTGGACGTTGAGATTTAGTGCGCCTCCGGCTCTTTGGATGACCGTCACGGCGCCGGTGCGTGCGTTCTCGTACCCTCGCTCCTTCGCCTTCTTCCTCTGGTACCTGTCGAGTGCGCGCCAGAAGACCCGGAGCACCTTCCGGGTGAGATCGTGGTTCCACGCGAGCCGGTATCGCAGGAGGAACGGCAGGCTGAGCACCCATTGTCTCACCGGCACGAGCGGAAACACGGAGTCGACGAGGTGCGCGGCGAGCTCTGCCATGCGCCTCCCAGCGCAGCTCGGGCACGCGGCGCGGCGCTTGCACGAAAAGGGAACGAGACGTTCTTTGCCGCACGTCTCGCACTTCAGCCGCGCGAAACCTCCCGAGAGCGAACCGCACGAGACGAACTTCCGAAGCTCGTCCACGACGAAGTCCGGGACGCCCTCGCCGTCCTCCGAACCGCCGCGAGCTTGGCGGAGAAACTCCTCGAGGTTCTCGCGCACGACCTTGTGCAGCACCGTCGCGTCGGGCGCACGCGGTCTGTATCCGGCGCTCGCCGGGGCGAACGAAGACCCGAGCGACCAGGAAGGTTCGAGTTGGCGGGCACTCTGCACGCGGCGGCGGAAACCACGATGTGTGCCGAATCGGCGGAATCAGGAAAGACGCGGATATTCGCAGTTACGCGTCACCGTGAGCGGCGGCGACGCCGGCGGGTGGCGGCGGACGCCGTCATTCAGTCAGGTGGCAACGCGGCACAGTCCCCCGTAAAACGGCTCAGAGCCATTTCCCATGGAGCAACGATGCGCCCGCATCACCGCTCCCTCCCATCCCCTTCGGAATACCGGACCCCCTCGACTCGTTCCATGGTCGCCTGCGGCGAGGCCGAAAAATTGACTTCGCCTCTACCGGACGACGACAACGATACTGGTGGCCCCGGTCGAAGAAGAGGCGGGGCCGGGAGAACTAGATGGCTGTGAAACACGTGATCCTGATCCTGACGCTCGGCCTCGCGGTGACGGTGGCCGCATCGGGGTGCCATCCGAAGTACCCGAGCTGCAAGAAGGACTCGCACTGCCACGCCGGCGAGTACTGCGTGAACAACACGTGCCAGCAGTGCCGCGACACGGGCGACTGCCCGGCCGGCCAGGAGTGCTCGGGCGGCGCGTGCCGCGAGATCCCCGGCTACTGCAGCGGACCGGCCGACTGCGGCCCGGGCCAGATCTGCCGCGACAACCGGTGCGGCCCTTGCCTCTCGGCCGGCGACTGCGAGAGCGGCCTGGTCTGCCTCGACGGCCTCTGCACGAAGGCGGAGTGCCACACGACGAACGACTGCCCGGCCGGGCTCTCGTGCATCAACTACAAGTGCCAGGTCGACGACATGTCCGCGAGCGGCCTCGGGGCCGGCGCCTGCACGCTCTCCCCCATCTACTTCGACTTCGACTCGTCCGAGGTGCTCGACGAGCAGCGGACGGCGATCCAGCAGAACTACGACTGCCTCCAGAAGCGCGGCGGCAAGCTCATCCTCGAGGGGCACTGCGACAACCTCGGCACGACCGAGTACAACATGGCGCTCGGCGAGCGCCGCGCCGCGATCGTCAAGAAGATGCTCACCGCGCTCGGCTTCGACGGCCAGAATGTCCGCCTGATCTCGAAGGGCGAGGAGGAGGCGACCGGGGCCGGCGAGGAAGGCCGCGCCAAGGACCGGCGCGTCGACTTCGAGTGATGCGCGCAGCAGCCCGCTTCGCGCTCGCAGCGTCGCTCGCGGTCGGGGCCGCGCAGGGCGGGTGCTTCCTGTGGACCAGCCGCGACGACGGCGAGACGCTCAAAATCGAGACGAAGAAGCTCGAGGACCGGCTCGCGAAGGTCGAGGGGGAGTCCGCCGAGGAGCGCGCCCGCCTCACGGAGATGATCGACACCGCGCGAGCGCAGATCGCCGAGCTCGAGGAGACGCTCTCCAAGGCCACGCGCGTCCTCGCCCGGAACTCGGCCGACTTCGGCGCCGAGATGGAGACCCTCAAGGATCAGCTCCGCGCGTCGGACGGCGCGCTCGCCGAGCTGCGGCCTGAGATCGAGACCGTCGGCGCGGCCGCCGAGGAGGCGAACCGCAAGGTCGTCGACTTCGCGCTCGCCGCCGGCCTGGATCTCCCCGT
The DNA here is from genome assembly GCA_023229365.1 of Pseudomonadota bacterium. Classification (NCBI taxonomy): domain Bacteria; kingdom Pseudomonadati; phylum Pseudomonadota; species Pseudomonadota bacterium. Next base: position 41,354 of record JALNZK010000030.1, read on the forward strand.
CGATCCCGCCAAGGTGCCGGAGAAGCCCGGCGAGCACTTCAGCGCGATCCGGGCTTCCTTCGACGCGGGGCGCTACGGCGAGGCGCGCGAGCTCGCGAAGCTCTTCTTGCAGCGCTACCCCAAGGACGAGGCCGCGGACGACGTCCAGTTCCTCGTCGCGAGGTCGTTCGTCGCGCAGAAGCGGTGGGCCAAGGCGCTCGGCGCGCTCCGGCAGTTCACGGACGTCTACCCGAAGAGCGAGCTCAACCCCGAGGTGCTGTACGAGATGGCGTCCGCCTTCTTCCAGCTCGGCGACTGCACCGACGCCCGGATCCTCGCGGACACGATCGCGTCCAAGCACGGGGACAGCCCCTTCGCGGCCAAGGCGCGCACCCTCCAGCAGGAGATGAGCAAGCAGAAGTCCCGCTGCACGAGCTGAACAGGCTCGTGGACATCGGGGACCTCCTTGCAAGGTGTCTCGCAACTCCCTGCTGAACCCTCAATGTCCACGTTGTCCAATTCCCGCACGGTCCCAGGCGGACCTCTCCGACGACGTCGTGATCAGCCTACGTCCATGCTTTCATTCCGGGGGGAACCGGAAGAACCATATTTGTTCTACGCTTAGAGAGGGCTTCTGCTACGCTGTTCGTTGAGGGGATGCGTCAGGGACGCGCGGCCAAACGACCGCGATCGCACCGCCCGCGAAGGCGAAGAGTGGATATTCGAACCGTCGAGAGCTTGTGGGAAAGCAGCGCAGAAAGGGTTTCATAATGAGTTGTTTTATCTGCAACTTCGGTCTGAAATCGTCTTTTCTTACATTGCTCGTTCTGATTTTTTGCGCGTCATCGGCCAAAGCCGAAATAGTACCCTATGACCTATGCTATGGTGACGACCCCACTTGGCAAGACGTCGAGTTCTATGACGATGAGTATTCGGAATACGGTTATGACAAGAACTATGTCACTGAGCATGGCAGATCCGTGGGGTTGTTATGTCAGGATATTAATCATCTCGACGATTTGTCTGACCATCCGTATGACTGCGTTTGCAGCGGTACAATGATCAGTGATGAAATATTTCTGACCGCAGGACACTGTGCGAACGAGAGCGACCCCAATTTGCCGGAAAATCTTTGGATTGTTTTCGATTATCAGCTGGAGAACGATGGTTTCGGGAATGAGATGGGGCTCCGAGATTGGACCGCTATTCCTGTCGATTTTATTGCCGAAAATGGAGTCGAGGGCTGTCCTGATGATGCTCCGCTTTGTGTCGATTACGCAATATTAAAGATTTCGGAGCCATGGCCTTATCACACGGAGATATGCGTTCCCCGGAGCGACGTCGGAGAACAACTCGCAATCATTCAGCATCCCGACGCACAGGTCAATCGCTGCGTGAAAAAAGTGGCATTCGGACCTTATGTTGGAAATTCCTTTGACCAAGAGCCTGATTCCAATACTGGATGCTCTGATAGCGCCTTGCCTCATTTTGATTATCGAATCGACACCGCAGGTCACAGCTCTGGTTCCGGAGTGCTGAATCACAAAGGGCAAGAAATCGCTGTTCATACCAATGGTGCCGATTGTAGCGAGAGCGGTGGATACAATTATGGTTACGGCATCGGTTCCGTGCTCGCGAAATCGGAAATCGCACAAAACATTTACGCAATGGGAGATTGCGACGGCGATACCATAACGAACGAACCGGACAACTGCCCCGACGACGCCAACGCCGACCAGGCCGACTGCGACGATGACGGTGTCGGTGACGCGTGCGACACGGACCGCTGCGTCGATTTCTGCGGGGTCGATGCCGTGGATACCTGGGAGCCGACCGGATTCGGACTGGCCACTAAGAATTCGTTCTTCCAGTTCCATTATCAGTATGGACAAACCATAGGTGAAATAGAGATCGACACCTGCGCCCGCGGTGCGGCGTTGCACATCGAAGGGAGTGTCTGCGAAGAAGCCGACGAGGACCAGCCCGACGAGGTGCAGGTCAGGTGGTGCAGCTGCGAGGAGTTCTCTGACGACGAAGCGGGGATTCAAGATTGTATAAATAATAATTGTGTCGAGAACGACGATGAAGCGTGGGGGCGTCAATTTTATCACTCGGGCTGGCATCTGACGAGCTACGTGCGGGACGGGTTCTTCTCGGCGTCGCCGGTGACGCCACCGGCGGACGAGAACACCTACCCCTACTACCCGTCGATCTCCTGCCGGCGGGCGAACGCAATCAGCGACGACTATTGGAGCGTCTGGGGCTCGGACGAGGCGGCCACCAACTACTACACCATACACTGCACTCCGGATATCCACGCGTACAAGAAGCCGACCACGCAAGATATCGTTGCGAGGACGACGCGGTGGGACTGGGACAAGGAGCTGTGGTGGGTGGAGAACGAGTCACTCTACGGCGACCCTGCCGGGTCCTCGACCGTGCCGCTGGACAACGCCGGGGCGCTGCTGGACGGAGAGACCAGGGGGCGCCTCTGGGTGCGACCGAGAGGACCCGTCGGCGAAACGGATATCGACGGCGAGTGGCTCCGGGCGAACAAGTACGCGTCGTTCCAGCTCGACCCCGGGTCGTGGCGCGGCAGGATCATCGGCGTCCCGCACCCGTCGATCCCGGGCTACCGCAAGTGGATCGACCTGCCGCACTGGCCGGATCTGGCGTTCGACCCCGGTATCTCGGCCGCGCTGCCCGAGGTGCGGTACGAGCGGCTCGGCCTCATGGCGATCCCGATAGAGGCGGCGAGTGACGCTGGGGCGTACGCGTACCCGGCCGGCATCGCCGGTCCGAATTCGGCGCTCGGCGGGCTCGTGGTGCAGATCATCGACGGCCGCGGGCTCGACGTCGGTGTATCAGCGTACTCGACCGGCGCGACACAGGGCTCGGTGCCCGAGACGCTCGGGTTCGCGTCAGCGCGGTTCGGGGTCGAGGCGCAGATGCAGGCACAGGAGGCGCTCGCCGCGGGTACGGGTCAGACCGCCGGTTTCGGGATCGCGGTGTTCGGCGGCGCGCTCGCGAACGGCGCCGTGGACGGCCGGCTGTGGCTCGGACGGTTCGGCGGGCTCGACGCGAACGGGGGACCGTACTTCACGTGGCAGGACGCGACGCCGCCATCCGGGCCTCTGCCGCCCGCTCGGTCGGACGCGATCCTGGCGTTCGACGCGCGCACCGGCCGGCTGCTGCTGTTCGGCGGCGAGGGCGCGAACAGCGTGGTGCTGTCCGATCTGTGGGCGTACAGCGTGGGGCGCGGCACGTGGGAGCTGCTCTCGGGCGACTTCCTCGGGCTCGCGGACGCCGAGGCGGCACAGGGCCCGGGGCGGCTCTACGTGGCCGGCGGTCGCACGGCGAACGGCGCGAGCAGCGCGGTGTACGAGTTGGACCTGCGCTCGCTCGAGCTCGAGCCGATCGCGGATCTGGCGGACGGGCCGGGCGCGCGGAGCGGGGTAGCGCTCGGCTTCGAGGCCGCACGTGCGGGCCGGCTGCTCGTGTTCGGTGGCGAGGACGCGAACGGCGTGTCGCACAACGACCTGTGGCGGTACGACATCGAATCCGGAGCGTGGTCGCAGGCGGTGCCGGAGTGCCGCGGCCGGAGCTGCCCGCCGGCCGGGCGGCCGTGGTACCTCGTGACCGGCCTGGGCGGTCGCCTCGCCGTGCACGGCATGGCCGACGGGGACGGGAATAGCTCTTTCCTGCTCAGCGAGGACGGGAGTTGGGAAGGGAACGTATCACGGCTCGCCGAGGCCGAGCCGATCGCGGTCGACTGCGCGGGCGACGGCGACGTGGAGACGCAGACCACGCGCCTGTGCCGAGCGGACAGCGCCTGGTACGCGGAGGTCGGGCGGATGACGTGCGCCGCGCCCGGCGAGTCGGACGACCTCGCGTGCGGCGCGAGGGAGCCGGAGCCGATGGCCGAGGTGGCGTCGTGGAGCCCGGAAGGATGGGAGTGGGTGGTGGACCTCGCGTCGGGAGACGACGGCTACACCTACGTTCTCACCGACGGCGCGCTGCTGTCGTTCGATCCGTTGACCGCCGCAGGCGGGCTCGAGCCGATAGATGTCAAAGAGCTGATCGTTCCCGGCACGTGCTGGTGGTGCGGCGGCCCGGACTTTGGCACCGACATGGAGGTGGTGGGCGACCTCGTGCTCGTGGCCGCGCTGAGCGGCGTGCACGTGTTCCGCGCGACAGACGATGGCCTTCTCGCGCCGACCGGTTACCTGCCCGGGCGGGTGGCGGTGCTCGACGTCGCGGCGCTCGGCGGCGCGGTGTACCTCGCGGACGGCGCCGGGATCACGGTGGCGGCGCTCGACGAGAGCGGGGCGCTCAGCGAGGTGAAGCGGCTGTCGCTCGGCAAGCCGGTGCTCGGCGTCGAGGTGAACGAGCCCGGCGAGAAGCTGCTGGCGCTGACGACGGACAAGCTGCGGCGGTTCGAGCTCGGCGGGAACCCGTACCTGCCGTTCGAGAAGAACAGCGTCTCGGTCTCCGGGCTGCTGTATCCGTGGATGCGGGCGGACGGGGCGTGGACGTACCTGAACGGCTGGTTCGGCACGCTGACGGTCGAGGATTCGGCGACGGGGCTGAAGCTTCGCGATGCTCACGACGTGCGCGACTGGGTGGCCGGTCGGATCGTTCGCGACGGCGTGGCGGAGCGGGTCGCGCCCGGGTGCGCGAACGCCTACGAGGTGTGGGAGGTGGAGCTGTGACGCGCGTTTCGATCATGGTACTCTCGCTCTTGCTCGCCTCGTCGCTGTCCGCGTGCTCCGGCTGCACGGACGACGATCAGCCCGCGGACTCCGGCCTCGACGCCGGGACCGATACCGACGCGGACACGGATGTCGATTCCGACATCGACACGGACACCGATTCCGACTCCGACACGATGCCTGAGGGGTTCGTGCCGGATGCGGGGCCGTGGGTGTGGGAGGATCTTCCGGACGGCGGCGACTGCGGAGTCGAGGGGTGCCGACAGTTGACTTTCACCGATGAAATTCGAGTGCTGGAATGGGACGTTTGGGGGAGTCTGCTTTCTTTTACTGATGGAGATGTCCCTGTTCGAAAAGCTCATATTGTTGACTATTCAGAAGGATTGGTTCTCAACATTCCGGATCCATTTCTAACAGCCACATCAAGCTATGTCTTTTCCCCCGCAACGGTCTATGAACAAACTGTTTGTTATAGTGAAACAACCTATGCGCTAAATGATAGTGCGGAGGTGATTTGTGCGAATCTTCAAACAGAAACTCAGAAACTGATTTTTTCTCGCCACAAGGAAGGTTCTGACTTCCCGATTCCGAGTGAGCACATGGATATCTTTGGTGATCGCATCGTTTCCAAGGGCGGTTGCGGTGACGTCATGGATTCCACTCCTCTGTGCGAGTTCAACCAGGAGGCGCCCGGGTCGTACCACGAGATCATCCCGCTTCAATACGGATCGTACAATTCACTTTGGGAAGACGTGGTGGTTTGGACCACCGGCCTCATCGATGGCGGCGACATCCGCGGCTACGATTTCTCGACCGAGGAGTTCATCGAGATCACCGACGATCCTCAAGCGCAGCTCGCTCCCAGAATCCACGGGAACCGTGTCGTCTACATGGACCTGAAGCTCGGCACGAGTGGTGCCATGGGCGACTGGAACCACGCCGCGATCTTCATGTACGACCTCGAGTCGCACGAGACGACCCAGATCACGAGCGGCGAATGGATCGCCTCGTACCCGGACGTCCACGAGAATATCGTCATCTGGTCGGACTACCGCGACAGCTCGAACCCGAATCATGCGGACAGCTTCGCGGGCGTCCAGATCTGGGGCTACAACCTGGACACGGAGACCGAGTTCCAGGTCACGAATATCCCCGACCGCGTCAAGGCGACGTCCCGCATCTGGGGCGACAAGGTGTTCCTGGACATGGCGCAGACGACGCCGGGCATGGTGAACGCCATCTACATGTTCGACCTGCCGGACGGGGCGAAGTAGCGCGAAAAGGGCCGCGGATGTGGACCGCGCGCGCACCGAACCCTGTTCGAACCGTCCGTGCAAAAACATCCGCGCGCCGGTATAATCCTACATCGGCACGACGATGATCCTTTTTTTCGTATCGTTTGGGCGTGCCGACGACACATTTTCATAAGATGGCGAAAGGAGCCTCCATGAACGGTAAAGCCTCGCCGTACCCCGTGGTCACACCAGGGCGCGATCTCGTCGCCGGTTGATCGTTATCGGCCGATCTCGTTCGGGAGCAACGCCGT